>DBLF01000123.1:3492-91709 GCA_002297965.1 Candidatus Segatella papionis | reverse complement strand
TTATCTTCTGATTATCATTCAGATTATCATTCAGATTATCTTCCTAGCCAAGCCTCAGGATTCAGCTTGGCTGTTTCCTTGCGAAGCTGGAACTGCAGGATGTTATCAGCTCCCACAGCACCGAGTGCCTGACGGGCGCTTACATGTTGTCCCTTATGCACACTTACCGATTTTAGGTTGCAATACACAGAGATATAGGCTCCATGGCGAACCAACACGTTCCACATGCCACCATAGCCAAACACTGCACTCACTTCGCCATCATAGATGCTGCGAGCCACACAGCCTGGCTTGCCCTGGATATTGATTCCCTTGTTATCGAGGGTCACACCCTTCAAGCCCTGTACATTATATTGTCCGAAGTGACTCACGATACGATAGCCACCACTGATAGGCATTGGCAAGCGACCACGGTTCGACTCGAATCCGCCGCTCAACATCCTATCCACCGAACTCAAGGTAGAGGCCTCGTCGGCATTTTTCTTGGCTGCGGCAATTTCTCGCTTGCTGCGTTCCTCGTCGGCCTTCGCCTTCAATTCGGCAGCCTGTCGGTCGGCCTCAGCCTTCTTGGCAGCTTGCTCGGCGGCAGCTTGTCGAGCAGCCTGTTCCTCAGCGGCACGCTTGGCAGCCTCTGCCTTGGCACGAGCTTCTGCCTGGGCCTTCGCCTTGGCTTTCGCCTCAGCTTGCGCCTGTGCCAGCTCTTGTGCTCTCTTGGCTTCCTCCTGTGCCTTCCGAGCTTCCTCGGCAGCCTTTCTGCGAGCTTCCTCGGCTGCGGCGGCACGAGCCTTCGCCTCTGCTATGCGGCGTGCGTTCTCACGAGCGGCAGCTTCGGCTGCGGCTTTCTTGCGTGCCAACTCCTCGGCACGTTTTTTGGCAGCTGCTGCGGCGGCAGCTTTCTTCTTTGCCTCGGCTGCGGCACGGGCACGAGCCTTCGCCACCTCTTGTTGTATCAAACGGTCGATTTGGGCATTGATGGCCGCATCCTTCTGACGCTGGTCGGCGATGACAGCCTGGATGGTCTTCTGCTGCTTCTGCAGTCCTTGCACCATCACCTGTTGCTGGGTCTGTTTGCCCACAAGGGCTGTTTTCTCTTGCTTACCTTTATATAGCAGATTGCTTTTATGCCCCTTTACGTTCTCCAGTTGCTTGTGCTTGGCATTCACCTGGTTCTGCTTGGCTTGCACCGCCTGTCCCTGTGCTTTCTGATAAGAAGAATACTGACGTATGAACGCGAGGCGGCGATACATTTGCGTCAGGTTCTTGGCACTGAAGATGAACATCAGCTTGTCCTGCACAGTATGATGGCGGCTCATATAGCGCATGGAGCGTATGTACTTGTTCTTTCTGTCCTGCAACTGCTGCTGCAAGGTTTTGAGCTGCGCCTGGAGAATGCCGATATTGCCGTCGATGTGATGGATGTCTTTCTGGATTCCATCTATTTTCTTCTGGCTCTGGTCGATTTCGCCATTCAGCACCATCAGGTCTTCCAAGCGTTTTTTCACGTCGGCTTGGTTTTGGCGCAAAGCTTGTTCCTGCTCCTTGATTCTGCGCTGGATGTCGGCACGTTGTCCCTGCAATCCTCGGATGGAGGCATTGCTATAAGTAGCCGCACGGCGTTCTGCCGCCGTAGGAGCCTTGGCAGCCCCTCTCTTCCGGTTAGTCCTTACAGCAGCCTTGGGATTCACTCTGGCTGCCTTGGAATTCGCCCTTGCGCCCTTGCCAGCTACTTGTGCCGGACGTCGTTTTGTGGCAACCACCGTCTTCTTGGCTTGCTTTTTCTGCGTATGCTTCTGCGCAAAAGGAGCGAGCGAGAATGTGATAGCCATCAAGAATAATAAGATTCGTTTCATTCTTATTTTAAAATATCATTTTTTTGATTTCGTCTCACGATGAAGCATCTCCGACGATGCGGGATGGTGCGATTACATATTCATCAGTTTGCCAAGCACATCCTCGGGCTGTACCTGCTTGTACTTGCCGGAAACTTCTGTCTGTGCATCCCATTTGTCATCGTTCTTCACGTTGTCCATCTCCAAGTTCATCTTCACCTCTTGCAATTTGTTGTTTACCTTGCCCGAGAGGGTGAGACGAAGGGTGGCAGGGAATTGCTTCACGCCCACATTCTTGAAGTTGGAGTATTTCATGCTCAGGCTTGATTTCCCCGACGACTTGTCCGAGTAAGTTACATGGGTCTCGGTGATGCGCCCTGTGGTGCGATTGGTAGTCCATACATAGTTCATATTGCCATACTGGATGCTGACAGGGCATTCGTCGCCAACAGTTTCCAGGTTGGCAGCAAACTTTCTCAAATCAGACTCCGCCACGTTCTTGTTTCCTGGCACCAAGAGCTGGTTCCAGAAGAGGGCCTGGAGAGAATAGAAGTTTACACCCTGCTTCTTTAAGAAATCCACTTGGGTATAATCCGCCTTGATGTATTCCTTGTGCAGACGGTCGATGATGAGCACGTAGTTAGGAGTAAACTCCAAGCGTCCCACTTCCGAACCCAGGATAGGGATGAAAAGTTGGATGCGGATTACCTCGTCCTTGCGCATGCTCAGCTTGCCTGGAACCGTGATGTCCTTGCCGCCAGCCTGAAGGTTGAACGACATCTTACCCACGATGTTCTTGGCATAAACCTGATTGTCGTAAACTTTCTGCACGAAGGACAAGTTTGCCACTTCCGAAGACTGCTTTGCATTCGTAGCCTTGGCTGTGGTTTCAGTCTTCTTATGTTCTATGGCAGAGGTGTTGGCCTTCTGAGCTAGCTTGGTGGTTCCGCACGAAGCCATCAGCAGAATGCCCATGGCTGCCACCATCCCATTTATCTGATTCATTTTCATTTCTTCTTACGTTTTTTATTCATCATTTTCTGATTGCCTCCATTCATCATCTTCTTTCTGAACGCCTCCTCGGAGATGTATTGCTTGTGGTCGATCTTCCATTTCAGCACGTCAGTCTTGTGGTCGTCCTCATAGGCTTGCTTCCAGTAATCCAATGCGCCATCCATCATGCCGTTCATGGCGTAGATGTCGCCCGCATGTTCCAGCACGGTACTGTTGTTCTCGGTGGAGTCTCTGTTCTTGAGGGCAGCGTCGATATAGGTCTTTGCGTCGGCGTAACGCTCCTCCATAAACAATATCCAGGCGTAAGTATCGAGATAGGTGCCATTGTTGGGCTCTGCCTTGATGGTCTTGTAGCTCATGGCTTCCGCCTTATGCAAGTCCTTGCCCTGCTCACTCAGATAGTAAGCATAGTTGTTGAGTGCCATGATGTTGTCGTCTTTCCATTGCAGGCAGGAGTCATAGGATGCGATGGACTCATCCTTCTTACCTTTTTTATAGAGAATGTCGCCCATCACGGCGTAGAGGTCGGAGACCAAATCTCGGGAAGACTGCTCGTTGATCTGGGCTACGCCCATACGGAACTCATTGAGTGCCGCATCCTCGTCTTGCTCTTGATAGTAAGCCATTCCACCGAAGTAATAGAAGAGCATTTCCTCTGGATTATACTCGTGGGCAGCCTTTGCCTGGGTGATGACCGCATCATACTTCTTCTGGTTCCAAAGCATCTGGATGACTTGCACACGGGCGTTGGCGTTATCGGGGGCGATGCTGAGCACCTTGTCGAAAGCAGCAATCACGGTATCGGCAGGCATCTTCTTGAGGCTCATGTAGGCGGCACGTAGCTCGGCTATCTCGGGCGATGGATTCGGCACGCCGAGTACTTTGTCGAAGAGAGCCAGCACCTTGATGGAATCGCCTCCGTCCTGATTCTCGTTGTTTTGGATGTAAGAGCGGAACATCAATATCTTGGTATCGGTGTCGGTTTTCTTACCCATCAGAATCTTGTCGAGCATCTCGTGCGCCAAGTCTTCCTGCTTGGTGGCATTGTAGTAGTCGTAGAGCGACATCTGGGCGTAGGCGTTGTCGGGCTCGTCCTTCAGCACATCGCCAAAGCACTTGTAGGCTTCCTTCTGGCGGTTGTGCTGCATCAGCCAGTTGCCGAGCATCGTCTTATACTGGGTGTCGAGCGGATGCTGCTCCGTCAGAGTCTTCAGCTCGTTGTAGGCAGCCTTCTCATCGTGCATCATCTCGTAGATTTGCATCTTGGTCAGCGTAAACTGCTCACTCTCTCCCTCCTCTGTCTCCAGTCGGCTCACGGTGTTGAGCATCATCTTGTAGTTTTTCTGCTGCTGATAGAGTTGTGCCAGGACTCGAAGCACATCGGTGTTGCTGTGGTTCTTGGCATACACACCCTCGTAGGTGTCGATGGCTTTATCATACTGAGCCTTGCCGATGTAATACTGGGCGAGGCGCTCGGCATAAATCAAGTTGTCGGGATCCACCTCTATCGCTTTCTGCAATCTGGCGAGTGCCAACGAGTCTTGCTTCATCGACGAATAATAGAGCGACAGATAGTAATTGGCTGTGGCTGAGCGAGGGTCGATGCCTCGGGCATGCTCATAGAGGTCGAAAGCTGCAGTGTAGTGACCAGCCGCATGCTGTCTAGCCGCCTCGGTCAAGAAGTATTCAAAACGCTTGCGACTGTTGGGCGAAAGCGAATCTACCCACTCCGTCGGTTGCTTGGCTGGTTCTGCCTTCTTCTTTCGGGCTAGCGATGGCACGGCCGTGGCACTTACCAATGCCACGGCAACCCACAAGCCCATATTTCTTAAATCTATCTTCACAATCTATTTTATTCTTAAAGATTTTCCTCAATTCCAAAGATTCTCTTTTTAAATTTCAAAGATTCATCTTCGTTCTTAAAGATTCTTTGATTCCCTATTCCGTTCCATTCATTACTTGACTCCAGTATGGCCGTAGCCACCGGCTCCACGCTCAGTCTCGTCCAGCTGCTCCACCTCGATGAAGTCACACTGCTCGTGCTTGGCTAGTACCATCTGGGCGATGCGTTCGCCGTCGTTGACGACGAAGTCTTGCTGCGAGAAATTGATGAGCAGCACCATGATTTCGCCCCTGTAGTCTGCGTCGATGGTTCCCGGAGTGTTGAGCACGGTGATGCCATGCTTCAGTGCCAAGCCACTGCGAGGGCGAACCTGCGCCTCATAGCCAGCCGGCAGAGCCATGAAAAGCCCCGTAGGGATGAGTCTTCGCTCCATGGGATGAAGCACGATAGGCTCCTCGATGTTGGCACGCAAGTCCATGCCTGCACTCTGAGGGGTGGCGAACGCTGGGAGAGGCTGATGCCCCTTATTGATAATCTGTACTTTCAGCATAATATATTGTTCGTTATATATTTTGTTCGTTTTATTTTCTATACTGTTCGTTTTGTTTCTTACGACAAACGAAGAGCCTGGCATTGCGCTATCACTCAACCAGTCCTCATTTAATCTGCAAAAATACAGTTTTTTAGCCGAATAATCGCATTTTAGACGTGAAAATGATATAATTTATCCTTTTTTATTTTGATTTGTGCCAAGTTTCGTGTATTTTTGTGCCATCAATTCTCATTACGAACAAGAAACATTAATAAGCAAGCATATAAATGGACTGGACACAACTCATATCCAACAAGCGCTTCGGACAGGAACACAAGCACGCCGAACGTCACGACGACCGCTCTGAATTCAAGCGCGACTACGATCGTCTCATTTTCTCATCGGCATTTCGAAGGCTGCAAAACAAGACGCAGGTCTTCCCTTTGCCAGGCAGCATCTTCGTACACAACCGACTCACCCACAGCCTGGAAGTGGCGAGCGTGGGCATGTCGCTAGGCAACGACATCTCCAGGCACATCATCAAGCAGCGCCCCGAGTTGAAAGATACGCTCTTCGAGGAAATCGGCACCATCGTAAGCGCGGCTTGCCTGGCGCACGACTTGGGCAATCCTCCCTTCGGACACTCTGGCGAGAAGGCAATCCAGACCTTCTTTAGCGAGGGAGCGGGCCTGAAGCTGAAAGCGAAAGTTTCACCAGCGTTTTGGGACGACATCACCCACTTCGAGGGTAACGCCAACGCCTTCCGCATCCTCACCCACCAGTTCAAGGGTCGCCGTCTTGGAGGCTTCGTGATGACCTACTCCATGCTTGCCGCCATTGTGAAATATCCTTTCGCAAGTAGCCTGGCAGGAAGCCACGGGAAATTCGGTTTTTTCACCTCCGAGGCCAAAAGCTTTCAAAAAGTGGCCGACGAACTGGGCATCATCCGAAAGTCTGCCGAAGGCGAACCCCTCTGGTATGCCCGCCACCCGCTGGTATATATGGTGGAGGCTGCCGACGACATCTGCTACGAGATTATGGATATCGAAGACTCACACAAGCTCAAGATATTGTCATTTGACGAGACTGCCAACTTGCTGCTTGCTTTCTTCGACGACGAGACCCAGGGAAGAATTCGCCAGCGCATCATCGACGAGGGCTTGACCGACGAGAACGAACAAGTGGTGTATATGCGAGCTTGCGTGATAGGAAAGCTGGAGAACGAATGTGTAAAAACTTTTCTCAACCACGAGGAGGAGATTTTGGCAGGCAATTTCGAAGGAAGCCTCATCGACCATATCGCTGACCATCAGCGCAACGCCTACAAGAAATGCACACTAGTTTCTCGACAGAAAATCTATGCCAGCAAGCCTGTGCTCGATGTAGAGCTCTCGGGTTATAAAATCATGGAGACGCTGATGGAGGTTTTCATTGACGCTGCTGTGAACCCCGACCGTTTCTACAGCAAGCAACTCATCCGACGAGTGGGCAGTCAATACGACATCAACAATGAGAACCTGGAGGAGCGCATCATGGCAGTGCTCGACTACATCAGCGGAATGACTGATGTCTATGCCCTGGACATCTATCAAAAAATCAACGGCATCAGTTTGCCTATCGTGTAATTTGGAAACAACGCCTTTCGCATTTTACCCTTCACCACCCTTCACCCAGAGTTCTTCCTGCATCTTGCCAAGGCTTAGGCAAATCTCTGCTCGGCTTCTTCCATATTCTGCCTACCGCTGTTCCAATTTCTGCCTCGCCTAAGCAAGACATTGCCCTGGCTGGGGCAATATTTTGCCCTAGCCTAACAAAAAAAGATTACATACATCGGAAAAAGAAGAGAAAGCACGTCTCGTCGTGCAAACACCGTTTCCCTTTTCTATTACACACTACACCAAGCATCAAACAAACAGCTGATTTTCTGCATGTTACGCAAGTGTAGTATTACCTCTCACAGTACACCCACACTACACCACACTACACTCTTTTCGTTTCCCCTCACTTGTACAAGCTCATTTTTCTTTCAGCCAGCACTTTTTAATCTGTAAAAATTTAGTTGTGGTGTAGTGTGGGTGTAGTGTAGGTGTAGTGTGGGTGCAATATCGGTACATATACTACACACGCAACTATCTAAACTCCAGAATGTTACAAACAAAAAGTGTAGTGTGTAGTAGTTTTTTAAATCTTGTGATGAAGGTGAAGGGTAAATGCAATATTACTAGTTATTTCTGAATCGCCAACGAGGAAAAGTGGAAAAAGCTATTTAAGCTTTTTCCTTGTAAAAGATTTTGTTGGCTCCGCTGGTAATCTTGAGAGCCTCAGGATGCTCAGCGATAAACGTATTGATGTGACGCACACGCTTCTCCTCCAAGATTTCATCCACGGCTATCAAGATACCCGTCTCCTCTACGTCGCCAAAACCATAGTTGATGGCTGTGCCGAAGAGCTTCATCGTAGGGCTCAAGTTCATATAGGCATTCACCAAAGGTGGAATGTTGAAGCCCAACTCACGCACTTTCTTGTTCAGAATACGATAATCGGCACGAAAATCATCCTCGGTGAAAATGGCTGCCAGCTCGCTTTCCGGTGTATCCAACTTCAGTGGCTTCATCGGAATCACCAAGTTCTCCTTGTCATCGAAGTGCTTCTTGAGGAAATAGAGAATCATATCGCGGCCACGGCGAATGTAAGAAGGATACATCGTCATCTTGCCGAAGAAATATTTCACCTCTGGATAGAGCACGGTCAAGGCTCCCAAACCATCCCACAGATTGTCGAGGGCGAAGATGCTCTTGGTGTTCTTGCGCACGTTCTGGTATTCCAGCGACACAAACGAGCGTCCCAGTTCCACGGTGTAAGGCATGTACTCCTTCAGGAACTTATCGGAGAAATGGAACATGTGGCTTGTGGCAAGCTTAGGCTGCCCCTTCTCGTCGAGCTGCCAGTCCTTGCCCAAGAGATAACGGTAGCCACCGATAATCTCATTGGCCTCAGGATTCCATACGATGAGCTGCTTGTAGCAGTTGTCACCGAAGTCGAATTCGTCAAGGTCCATCGATTTGCCCGTTCCACCACCTGCTTCGCGGAAAGCGATTTCACGAAGGCGTCCTATCTCCTTCAACACATTTGGGGAGTCATTAGCCGTGATGATGTAAATCTCATTATGGCTCTTGTTGGTCATGCGCAGCTGCTTGTCGGGAGTCAACTCGCTCTTCAGCAGCTCGCGGTCAATGGGTTGGATGATTTCTTCTTCCATAACTACTCTTCTCTATATATAATAATACAGTCGATTCTTTATCTTAATCTTTTTCTATTTCTCTTTTCTTTTGTACTCAAGCAATTATCACTTTGTACTCAAGTACTTAGGCTACAACTCGTAAACCTTGTCCTTCACATACTGAGCCCACTCTGTGGCTGTCTTGCTCTTGTCGAAAGTCTGCCAAGGTATAGGCTTTCCGATGGCGATGCGGAAGTGCTTGCCTACATTCTTGTACATCTCATCCACCAAGAAAATCATGGCGAGATTGAACGGCAGGTGCTTGTCACTGAACTTGGCGATGCGATAGAAACGCTCGGAGTTCTGTCCGCCGAAATGGATAGGCACCACGTCGCGCTGGTATTCCACGCTCTTGGAGATGAAAGTCTTCTTCCAAGGCAAGTCGCGAATGGAACCATCAGGCTGCTTTCGGCTGTTCAGGCCCGCAGGGAACATGAGCATGTGGTTATCGCTCTGGAAGCCGGCCTCCACCATTCGAGGGAAGTCGCGGCTCTGTCGCCCCGTCTTGTTGATGCCGATGCTCACAGGCTTCAAGCCTGGCAGGTTGAGCAAGAGATCGTTTACCAGATAGCGGAACTTACCATCGTAATGCTTGCCGATGATGGACCCCAGGCACACGCCGTCTTGCCCACCCAGAGGATGGTTGGACACAAAGGTGTAGAGCTTGCCATCGTTCTTGTCGGGCAGGTTCTCCAAGCCCACTATCTCGACATCCATCTTCAGATAGCGCACGCATTCGGTGAGCCACTCCGTGCCGGAAAGCCCACGGCTCTCCCACAAGAACTTGTTCACCTCGTCCTCGTGGATGATTTTCTTCAGCCAAGACACCAAGAATCTAGGAACAAACTTGGCTTTGCTCCCCATCTTATTTTTCAGTATCTTTTCTATGTCTATCGTTTTCTCTATTGAAGCGCTCATTTCTAGTAAACTTAGTATAAGTACCTGCAAAGTTAGTTTTTCTTTTTCAAAAAAGAGTCATTTTTTCCGAAAAAATGCCCATATTGCCCCAAATAATTGCATTTTCACACCTTTTACGAAGATATTAAGACAAAATTCTACGTTTTTAGCGTATCATCTGTTACATAGTTCAGCCGGCATCCGTTACAGCAAAAACAACTTTTTTGCGCAACTTTTATATTTTTTGTGAGGAAAAGTGGGGCTATGTGGGGAATTTTATGTACCTTTGAACCCGAATTCCTATTTATTTAGGTACATACGCGCATTTAATAAGTACATGCACGCAAGAAAACAAGTTATTAATAAGCAACTTATAAAGAACGAAAAAGGACTTAAAAATGATAAAGACAGCAGAAACATACCACGTACCCGTGCTCCTCAAGGAGAGCGTTGACGGACTGAACATCCACCCCGGAGGCATCTACGTAGATGTAACCTTCGGAGGCGGTGGGCACTCCAAGGAGATACTGTCCCGCATCAGCGAGGGAGGGCATCTCTACAGCTTCGACCAAGATGCCGACGCCGAGCGCAACGTGGTGGCGAGCCCCGACTTCACCTTCGTTTGCTCCAACTTCAGATACTTGAAAAACTGGATGCGATACTACGGCGTGGATGGACTCGATGGTCTGCTAGCCGACCTCGGCGTATCAAGCCACCACTTCGACGACGAGACCCGAGGATTCTCATTCCGCTTCGACTCGCCGCTAGACATGCGCATGAACAAGCGTGCCGGGAAGACTGCTGCCGACATCGTGAACGAATACGAGGAAGAGGCACTCGCCGACATCTTCTACCTCTATGGCGAACTGAAGAACTCGCGACGCATCGCCTCCGCACTGGTGAAGGCGAGAGCCACCGCTCCCATCAAGACCACCAAGGACTTCATGGCAGCCGTGGAGCCTCTCTTCAAGAGAGAACGTGAGAAGAAAGACATGGCTAAACTCTTCCAGGCACTGCGCATCGAGGTGAACCACGAAATGGATGCCCTGAAGGAGATGCTGAGAGCCGCCACAGAACTGCTGAAACCAGGTGGCAGGCTATCCGTCATCACCTACCACTCGCTGGAAGACCGCATCGTGAAAAACATGATGAAGGCGGGCAACCCAGAAGGAAAGGTAGAACAAGACTTCTTCGGAAGAATAGAAACCCCTTTCAAGCTCGTGAACAACAAAGTCATCATACCCGATGCCGACGAGCAGGAGAGAAACCCGAGAAGCCGCAGCGCTAAGTTAAGAATCGCTGAAAAGAAATAAGAGCAAAAATGAAACAAGATAAAGAAAAACCAGAGGCCAACAGCCAGGAGACAACTTCGCAGGAGCGACCCCCTGTAGCCGGCAAGCCCCACCAAGACGGTGCCGACAAGGAGCAGAAAAACGCTGCTCCGGAAGAAACAGAGCAGAAGAGGGACGCAGAGCAAAAGAAAATTGAGCAGAGCACCCTGGAGGAGGCACCCGAGACTTCGCTCAAGGCGGTCATCGCCAAGCAAGCCATCGAGGAAGAAATGTCTGGCTCAGCCAGCTTCACCCTGCGCAAGATATTGGGTGGCGACATCCTCACCACCCAAATCATACGCAAGCAGATATGGCTGTTTATGCTCATCGTGTTTTTCGTCATCATATACATATCCAACCGATACAGCATCCAAAAGGACCTCATCGAGCTGGACCAACTACAGAAAGAGCTGCAAGACACCAAATACAAGGCTTTGTCAACCAGCAGCCAAATAACCGAGAAGAGTCGAGAGAGCAACGTGCTCGAAGTGCTGAAACACAGTAAGGACAGCACCCTGCACATCGCCACCCAACCTCCTTACATCATTAACGTACCAGAAGAATGAGCAAGTTTGACCATAAGAAAGTAATGCCTCGCTACAGCGCCATCGCCATCATCATGACCCTGATAGCCACAGCCATCGTGGGCAAGGCACTCTATATCATGACGGCAAAGCACGACTACTGGATGAAGGTGGCTGAACGACAAAAGAGAGACTCCGTGACCGTGAAGCCAAACCGAGGAAACATCCTAAGCTGCGCCGGACAACTGATGGCAAGCTCGCTGCCTGAGTTTAAGGTGTTCATGGACTTCCAGGCTCTCAGCGAGGCAGGCAACGACTCGCTCTGGAACGTGAAGCAAGACTCCATCTGCCAAGGACTCCACAAGATATTCCCCGACAAGAGCGCAGAGGAATTCAAGCGTCACCTCATCGAGGGAAGAGGCAAGAAGAGCCGCCACTGGGCTGTGTATGGCAGCCGCATCGACTATAATACATTCACGGAAGTGAAAGATTTGCCAGTATTCCGCCTGTCACCATACAAGAGCGGATTCCACTGGGAAGAATACAATGCCCGCACACGCACCTATGGTTCGCTTGCAGGACGCACCATCGGCGCCATGTTTGGCGCCAAGGATACTGCGAGATTCGGACTGGAGCTGAGCTATGACTCCATCCTGAGAGGAACCAACGGCATCGTGCATCGCCGCAAGGTACGCAACAAGTTCCTTGACATCACCGACACACCGCCTATCGACGGTGCAGACATCGTGACCACCATCGACGTGAGCATGCAAGACCTAGCCGAGCGCTCGCTTATCGAGGAACTGAA
The DNA here is from genome assembly GCA_002297965.1 of Candidatus Segatella papionis. GTDB lineage: Bacteria > Bacteroidota > Bacteroidia > Bacteroidales > Bacteroidaceae > Prevotella > Prevotella papionis. The sequence goes on along the minus strand of DBLF01000123.1, from coordinate 79,651 downwards.
GGAAATCAACGCCAACGTGGGCGTAGCCATCGTGATGGATGTACCTACGGGCGACATCAAGGCCATCGTAAACATGGAGAAATGCTTCGACGGCGAATATCGAGAGATTCACAACCATGCCGTGAGCGACCTCCTGGAGCCTGGTTCGGTGTTCAAGCCAGCCTCCATCCTCGTGGCACTCGACGACGGCGTGGTGGACACCACATACCATGTGGAGACAGGCTGCGGCGTATGGCAGATGTACGGCAGAGACATGAAGGACCACAACTGGCGCAAAGGCGGATATGGCATGCTCACCTTGCCACAGACCCTGTGGTATAGCTCCAACATCGGTGTGAGCCGTATCATCGACGACCACTACCGCAATGATCCGGAGAAATTCGTGAGGGGCATCTACCGCACAGGATTGCACGACGACCTGAAGATTCCGCTCGTGGGTGCGACACCTGCCCGAATACGTATGCCTCACAGAAACAGCCACGGGCAGTATGACAACTGGGCGAAAACCAGCTTGCCATGGATGAGCATCGGATACGAGACCCAGATACCTCCTATCTCCACCCTCACCTTCTACAACACCATCGCCAACAACGGAAAGATGATGCGACCAAGATTCGTGAGCAAGGTGGTGAAAAATGGAGAAACCATCATGGAATTTCCACCAGAGGTGATGCGACCACAAATAGCCAAGCCTAAAAGCATCAAGGAGCTGCAAACCATCTTGGAACAAGTGGTGAGCGTGGGACTCGGAAAGAAAGCAGGCTCACCTAACTTCAAGGTAGCGGGCAAGACGGGTACCGCACAAGTTTCGAAAGGTGCGGGCGGCTACAAAAATGGTGGAACCAACTACTTGGTGAGCTTCGCAGGCTACTTCCCTGCCGACAATCCAAGATACAGTTGCATCGTTTGCATCCAGAAATCAGGCTTGCCAGCATCTGGAGGTAGCATGAGCGGAAAGGTGTTCCACGACATCGCCGAAGGCATCATGGCACAAAGCCTGAAGCTCGACGTAAAGGATGCCAAGGACTCCGCATCCATCTTCGTGCCCGACGTAAAAAACGGCAATGTGCTTGCCGCCGACTATGTGCTCACCCACCTGGGCATCAAAACCAACACCAACTGGAGCGGCAGCTACGCCAACGGCAACCCTATCTGGGGAAAAGCAGAAAAAGTGGGCAACAGAAGCGTGAGACTCATCCGGGAGAAGCAATATGGCAAGGGAACAGTGCCAGACATCTATGGCATGGGAGCCCGAGATGCCATCTTCGCCATGGAGAGCAGAGGCATCAAGACCAAGATTTACGGCAGAGGCAAAGTCATCAAGCAGAGCCTCATGCCGGGGACACCAGTCAAGAAGGGATCCGTATGTTCCATAGAATTGAACTAAATGCATTCCTTTATACATAACAAAATGCATTTCTTTAACACAATGCATTTCTCTAAATATAATAATGCATTCCTCTATATATAATAAGGTGTAACAAAACAAAAAACATAATATGAAGTTACAAGAATTACTCAAAAACATCGAGCCGATTCAGATTGTCGGCGATGCAAACGTTGAAGTGTCGGGTGTAAACATCGACTCTCGCAAGATTAAAGATGGACATCTATTCGTTGCTATGAAGGGAACACAGGTAGATGGACACAAGTTTATCCCTAAGGCTATCGAGCTAGGTGCCAAGTCGGTGCTCTGCGAGGACATGCCTGAGGAAAAGGCTGAAGGCGTAACTTACATCCAGGTGGAGAGCACGGAGGATGCTGTGGGCAAGGTTGCCACACTCTTCTATGGCGACCCATCCAGAAAATTGAAGTTGGTTGGCGTGACGGGCACCAATGGCAAGACCACCATCGCCACCTTATTATATAACATGTTCCGCAAGTTCGGACACAAGTGCGGATTGCTCTCTACCGTTTGCAACTACATCGAGGACGAGGCTATCCCTGCCGACCACACCACACCAGACCCTATCGAGCTGAACGAGCTTTTGGGCAAGATGGTGGAGGCTGGTTGTGAATATGCCTTCATGGAGTGTTCTTCGCACGCCATCGCTCAGAAGCGCATCGGCGGATTGAACTTCACAGGCGGCATCTTCACTAACTTGACCCGCGACCACCTCGACTACCACAAGACTTTCGAGAACTATCGCAACGCCAAGAAGGCATTCTTCGATGGCCTGCCTAAGACTGCCTTTGCCATCACCAACGCCGACGACAAGAACGGCATGATTATGGTTCAGAACACCAAGGCAACCATCAAGACCTACTCTACCCGCACCATGGCAGACTTCAAGGCGAAGATTCTGGAGTGTCACTTCGGCGGCATGTACCTGGAGATAGACGGCAGAGAGGTAGGCGTACAGTTCATCGGCAAGTTCAATGTGAGCAATCTGCTCGCCGTATATGGCGCAGCCATCATGCTCGGCAAACAGCCAGAAGACATTCTCGTAGTGATGAGCACCCTGCACAGCGTAAGCGGAAGATTGGAGCCAATCCAGTCGCCAGACGGATATACAGCCATCGTAGATTACGCCCACACACCTGATGCCCTGGAGAATGTGCTCAACGCCATCCACGAAGTGCTCGACGGCAAGGGCGGACACGTCATCACCGTATGTGGTGCCGGCGGAAACCGTGACAAAGGCAAGCGCCCTCTGATGGCACAAGAGGCTGTAAAACAGAGCGACAAGGTCATCATCACCAGCGACAACCCACGCTTCGAGGAACCACAAGACATCATCAACGACATGCTCGCTGGTCTCAATGCCCAACAGATGAAGAAGGTGGTAAGCATCGTGGACCGCAAGGAAGCCATCCGCACAGCCTGCATGATGGCTCAGAAGGGCGACGTAATCCTCGTTGCCGGCAAGGGACACGAGAACTATCAGGATGTGAAGGGCGTAAAGCACCACTTCGACGACAAGGAAGTGCTCCGCGACATCTTTGGCATTCCTCAGAAATAAGAAACAAGAATAGTAAATTAAAGTAGCAAAAGAAAGAATGTTATACTATCTCTTTAGATTTCTGGAGCAATGGGGAATCACAGGTTCTCACATGTGGGGCTACATCTCATTCCGTGCCCTGCTCGCACTTATATTGTCACTGATTATCTCTGCTTGGTTTGGTGAGAAATTCATCAAGTACCTCAAGAGCAAGCAAATCACAGAGACTCAGCGTGATGCCAGCATCGACCCATTCGGCGTCAAGAAGATTGGTGTGCCATCCATGGGTGGTGTCATCATCATCCTTGCCATCCTCGTACCAGTGCTCTTGCTCGGTCGTCTGCGCAACATCTATCTCATCCTGATGATCATCACCACCGTGTGGCTCGGTTTCCTGGGCGGCATGGACGACTTCATCAAGATTTTCAAGCGTGACAAAGAGGGTTTGAAAGGTAAATACAAGATTGTGGGACAAGTAGGCATCGGTCTCATCGTAGGCTTGGTGCTCTGGGCTTCGCCTGACGTGAAGATGAACGAGAACCTCGCCATCGAGCGACAGGGACAGGAGACGGTGGTTAAGCACAGGACAGAAGCCACTAAGTCGCTGAAGACCACCATCCCATTCATCAAAGGTCACAACCTGGACTACAGCAAGATAACCAGCTTCTGCGGCAAGTATAAGGTGGCAGCAGGTTGGGTGCTCTTCGTCATCATGACCATCTTTGTGGTGACTGCCGTATCAAACGGTGCTAACCTGAACGATGGTATGGACGGAATGTGTGCCGGCAACTCCGCCATCATAGGTGTGGCACTAGGCATCCTGGCTTACGTGTCGTCGCACATCCAGTTTGCCGCCTACCTCAACATCATGTATATCCCTGGCTCCGAGGAGTTGGTGGTATTCTTCTGCGCCTTCATCGGCGCACTCATCGGTTTCCTCTGGTACAATGCCTACCCTGCCCAAGTATTCATGGGCGATACGGGTTCGCTGACCATCGGTGGTATCATCGCCGTGGGTGCCATCATCATCCACAAGGAGTTGATGTTGCCTATCCTCTGCGGTATATTCTTCGTGGAGAGCCTCAGCGTAATGATACAGGTGTACTACTATAAGCTGGGCAAGCGAAAGGGTGTGAAGCAGCGCATCTTCAAGCGCACCCCTATCCACGATAACTTCCGCACCCAGGATAGCCAGCTCGACCCAGACTGCAAGTACCTCTGGAAGAAACCACACAATGCCTTCCACGAGTCGAAGATTACCATCCGCTTCTGGATCGTGACCATCATTCTCGCCGCATTGACCATCATCACATTGAAGATTAGATAACGTCTTATAAAAAACGGATAATATCGTCCGAAACAAAAAAATCGACACAAAAAGATACCTCCTCCCTTCGGGGAAGGAGGTTAGATAAAATAACAATATGAGCAAAATTGTAATTTTAGGAGCTGGCGAGAGCGGCGCAGGTGCTGCCGTGCTGGCAAAGAAGGAGGGTTTCGAGGTATTTGTCTCCGACATGTCTAAAATCAAGGACAAATACAAGAAGTTGATGGACGACCACCACATCGAGTGGGAAGAGGGCCATCATACAGAAGAGAAGATTCTAGATGCCGACGAAGTCATCAAGAGCCCGGGCATCCCTAAGGAGGCACCGATGATTCAGAAGTTGATGGCAAAGGGCACTCCTATCATCAGTGAAATCGAGTTCGCTGGTCGCTACACCGATGCCAAGATGATTTGCATCACCGGCAGCAACGGCAAGACCACCACCACTTCGCTGATTTACCATATCATCAAGTCTGCGGGTTACGACGTTGGCTTGGCGGGCAACATCGGCAAGAGCCTCGCCTTGCAGGTGGCTGAGACTCCGCACAAGTACTATGTCATCGAATTGAGTAGTTTCCAGCTCGACAACATGTATAAGTTCCGTGCCAACGTAGCCATCCTGCTCAACATCACGCCAGACCATTTGGATCGCTATGAGTTCAAGATGCAGAACTATATCGATGCCAAGATGCGCATCACCCAGAACCAAACAGAGGAAGACAGCTTCATCTACTGGAACGACGACCCAATCGTGACCAAGGAAATCAAGAAGTACGACCTCAAGAGTCACCTCTGCGCCTTCGCCGAGACCAAGGAAGAGGGCACAGTGGGATACATCGACAACGGCAAGTTCACACTCGACTTCCCTACCCACTTCGAGATGCCACAGGCAGACATGAGCCTCAGCGGCAAGCACAACATCTACAACAGTTTGGCAGCCGCACTGGCATGCAACATCGTGGGCATTGACAAGGAAACCTTGCACAAGGGCTTGAGCGACTTCCCTGGCGTGGAACACCGACTGGAGAAAGTAGGCAAGTTCAAGGGAGTATATTACGTAAACGACTCAAAGGCCACCAACGTAGATGCTTGCTGGTACGCCTTGGAGAGCATGACTACCCCTACCATCCTCATCTTGGGCGGTAAGGACAAGGGCAACGACTACAACCAAATCAAGGACTTGGTGAAGCAGAAGTGTGCGGGCATCGTATATCTCGGAGCCGACAACAAGAAGTTGCACGACAACTTCGACGAGCTTGGCATCCCTGTACGCGACACCCACAGCATGAAAGACTGCGTGGCAGCTTGCCAGGAACTGGCGAAGCCAGGCGACACCGTATTGCTCAGCCCATGCTGCGCAAGCTTCGACCTCTTCAAGAACATGGAAGACCGAGGCGAGCAGTTCAAGGCATTGGCTAGAGCCATCGGAGAATAATCAGATAAAAAAGCGAAGGAGCAGGGGGAAAATCCCTCTACTCCTCCACTTCTCATCATAACAGAAAGAACAAACTTAGGAAAATGAACAATAAGACCATAGGCAACATATTCAAGGGAGACAAGGTAATCTGGATGGTTTTCTTCTTTCTCTGTATGATCAGCATCGTGGAGGTGTATTCTGCCTCCAGCTCTCTGTCATACCAAAGCGGAAACTACATGGCTCCGGTCATCCGCCACGTAGGTCTGCTGTTAATGGGCTTAGGCACCATGATATGTATGCTCAAGGTTAAGTGCAAGTATTTCAAGATTACCACACCTTTTATCATCATTCCATCCCTTATCATGCTGATATGGGTATTGGTGGCAGGACAATCTACCAACGGAGCCTCTCGTTGGGTAAACTTCGTAGGTATCCAGTTCCAGCCATCCGAGATAGCCAAAGGAGCAGTAGTCCTGGTAGTGGCCCAAATTCTCAGTGCCATGCAAACATCGAATGGTGCCGACCGAAGAGCCTACAAGTATGTGCTAACTGCTTGTAGCCCCTTCGTGTTTCTCATCGGACTGGAGAACCTGTCCACCGCCATGCTTCTCTGTGTCACCATCTTATGCATGATGATCATCGGAAGAGTGCCCATGAAGCAACTAGGGAAGCTTGTTGGTAGTGTAATCATCTTTGTCTGCGTCATCTTCGCAGCCGTCATGATTGTGGGAGAAGACAAAGGAGATACGAACGCCAAACCCGAAAATACGCTGACCGAAAATATCGAACAGGACAAAGATGAGCCAGGCATGGCCCAAAAAATGTTCCACCGTGCCGACACATGGAAGGCCCGCATTGACAAGTTCTTGGACTCCAAGTCGGTAGCCCCAGAAGACGTGGACCTGGACAAAGACGCCCAAGTGGCGCATGCCAACATCGCCATAGCCTCATCCAACATCGTAGGAAAAGGACCAGGCAACTCCGTGGAACGAGACTTCCTCTCGCAAGCATTCTCCGACTTCATCTATGCCATCATCATAGAGGAAATGGGTATATGGGGAGCCGTGTTCGTGGCATTTTTGTACATCATCTTGCTCTTCAGAGCTGGCAGGATAGCCAACAGATGCGAGAATACTTTCCCAGCTTTCCTATGTATGGGACTTGCCATCATGCTGGTAGTACAAGCCCTGTTTAACATGGCTGTTGCCGTAGGGTTGGCACCAGTTACAGGACAACCACTACCGCTCATCAGTAGAGGTGGAACCTCCACCATCATCAACTGTCTCTATTTGGGAGTCATTTTAAGCATCAGCAGGACTGCAAAGAAGAAAGAAATGCCTCAAAATGAAGCAAATCTTGACAAATTTGCAGTTGCATAAAAAAAGACTATCTAAAATTAGGTAAAAATTGCCATTAAATGGATTTTTTTGCTTACCTTTGCGTTGGAATTGTTGACCCTTGGGTCATAAACAAGAATGGATATGAATAATGAATTAAGAATCATCATAAGTGGAGGCGGCACAGGAGGTCATATTTTCCCAGCCGTTTCTATCGCAAACGCCATCAAGGCAAAGCGCCCTGATGCCAAGATTTTGTTTGTAGGAGCACTCGGCAGAATGGAAATGCAGCGAGTACCAGCCGCTGGCTATGAAATCAAAGGATTGCCTATCTGCGGATTCGACAGAAAGCACCTGCTCAAGAACATCGCCGTGCTCTTCAAGATATGGAAAAGCCAGCACATGGCAAAGAACATCATCAAGAAGTTCAAGCCAATGGCTGCGGTAGGCGTGGGCGGATATGCCAGCGGCCCTACACTCAACGTTTGCGCAAGCAAAGGAATACCTTGCCTCATCCAGGAGCAAAACTCATACGCAGGTGTAACCAACAAGCTCTTGGCGAAGAAGGCAGAAAAGATATGCGTGGCTTACGAAGGAATGGAGAGATTCTTCCCTGCCGACAAGATTATCATGACGGGAAACCCAGTACGACAGAATGTACTGGAGACAACCATCACCAAGGAAGAAGCACGCAAGCAATTCGGACTGGACCCAGACAAAAAGACCATCTTGCTCGTAGGCGGTAGCCTCGGCGCAAGAACCATCAACGAGAGTATTCTACAGCACCTCGACCTGGTGAAGGAAAGTGGCGTGCAGTTTATCTGGCAAACAGGTAAATATTACAACGCCGCCATCATGGAGCAGTTGAAAGGAAAGGAAGCAGAATTGCCAATGCTCAAGGTTACAGACTTCATCAGCGATATGGGCGCTGCATACAAGGCAGCCGACCTCGTCATCAGCCGTGCCGGTGCCAGCAGCATCAGCGAGTTCTGCCTCATCGGTAAGCCTGTCATACTTGTTCCTAGCCCTAACGTGGCAGAAGACCATCAGACCAAGAATGCCATGGCATTGGTCAACAAGGACGCAGCCATTTACGTAAAGGACGTGGAAGCACCACAGGTCTTGCTGAAGAAAGCCATCGAAACCGTAAAAGACGAGGCTAAGCTAGCATCACTCAGTGAAAACATCAAGAAATTAGGATTAAAGAACTCTGCCGACGTCATCGCCGACGAAGTAATAAAATTAGCAACAAAATAATGGAAATCAAAGATATTAAAGCAGTTTATTTCGTTGGAGCTGGCGGTATCGGAATGAGCGCCATCGCAAGATACTTCCTCAACAAGAAGTTGGTAGTAGCAGGATATGACAAGACCCCTTCCAATCTCACCCACGACTTGGAGAAAGAGGGAATGCTCATCCACTACGAGGAGAATGTAGATCTCATCCCAGAGGCTTGCAAGGATGCCAAAACAACATTGGTAGTCTATACTCCCGCCATCCCTGCCGAGCACAAAGAACTGGTGTATTTCCACGAAAACGGATTCACCATCGAGAAACGTGCCCAGGTACTGGGAACCTTGACCCGTACCCACAAGGGGCTGTGTGTCGCCGGCACCCATGGCAAGACTACCACATCTACCATGTGCGCCCATATTATGCACCAGAGTCACATCGACTGTAATGCATTCCTCGGCGGAATCTCCAAGAACTATGGCACCAACTATATCCTCTCCGACAAGAGCGACTATGTGGTAATCGAGGCTGATGAATTCGACCGTAGCTTCCACTGGTTGCGCCCTTGGATGAGCGTCATCACAGCCACAGACCCTGATCATCTCGACATTTATGGCACCAAAGAGGCATATCTCGAAAGCTTCCGTCATTACACGGAACTCATCCAGCCAGGCGGTGCACTCATCATCCACAAGGATTTGGAAATGAAGCAGCACGTGCAGGATGGAGTCAAGGTATATGAATACAGCCTCAACGAAGGGGACTTCCATGCCGAAAACATCAAGATAGACAATGGCGAGATTACATTCGACTTCATCTCACCAATCGAAAACGTAACAGGCGTAGAACTCGGTCAGCCTGTGCCAATCAACATCGAGAACGGTGTGGCAGCCATGGCAATGGCACAGTTGAACGGCTGCACAGCCGATGAACTGCGCAAGGGTATGAAGACGTACGAAGGTGTAGAACGCCGCTTCGACTTCAAGATTAAAAACGACAAGCACGTGTTCCTCTCAGACTACGCACACCATCCTAAGGAGATATACCAAAGCGCCAAGAGCATCCGTGAGCTTTATAAAGATCGCAAAATCACAGCCATCTTCCAGCCACACCTCTACACACGCACTCGTGACTTCTACAAAGACTTTGCCAACAGCCTGAGTCTTCTTGACGAAGTCATTCTCTGTGACATCTATCCTGCTCGTGAAAAGCCAATCCCAGGCGTAACATCCAAGCTCATCTACGACAACCTGAAACCAGGCGTGGAAAAGAGCATGATTCACAAGGAAGACGTACTCAACTTGGTGAAAAGCAGAGACTTCGATGTACTCATCGTACTGGGAGCAGGCGACTTGGACAACTACGTCCCTGAAATCACAAAGATTCTAGAAGCAAAATAAACCCTTCGACAAAGGGAACTTGCAAAACAAGAAACAACAAAAATGCATATCAATTGGCAGAAAACCATCATCATCACCCTAGATGTCGCAATAGCCACATACCTGGGATTCGCTTTCACCAAGTTTAACAAGCCTGATGAAAAGAATCTTGTATGCACCAAGGTGAACATCAACATAGAAGATGAAATGACCAATGGCTTTCTGAACGCCAAGGAAATCAAGAAGAGACTGGAGCTGCGGAAACTCTATCCCTTGGAAAGGCCACTCAACGAAGTGAACGCCAGAAAGATAGAGGAGAGCCTGAAGACCAGTCCCTTTGTGAAAACCGCAGAGTGCTATAAGACCCAAGATGGACTGGTAGATATCTATCTCACACAGCGCATGCCAATTGTTAGAATCAAGAGCATCAACAACGAGGACTACTATATAGATGATCATTATCAGATCATGCCCAACACCAACTATACGAGCGACATCATCATCGCCACGGGCAACATCAACAGATGGTATGCCCAAAAGTATATATCACTGGTAAGCAAGACTCTGATGACGAACAATCTTTGGAGAAACCAGATAGAGCAGATCAACGTACTGCCCAACAGGGGCATCGAGTTAGTGCCCAGGGTGGGAAACCACATTATATATATAGGTAACCTGCCTGAGAGCAATATCATCAGCAAAAGAGAAAAGGATGTAGAAGAATTCATCAACAAGAAGATGGACCGACTGGAAAAATTCTACAAATACGGACTCTCGCAAGCTGGCTGGAATAAATACTCATACATCAACATTGAGTTTGACAACCAGATTATTTGCACAAAGCATCATAACAGCTAATATAAAATAGAAACAGAAAAAGATAATATATAAGGACTATGCCAAAGGAATTTATTGTAGCTATCGAGCTTGGCTCATCTAAGATGACAGGTATAGCAGGTCAGAAGAATTTAGACGGTAGCATCACCGTACTTGCTACCGTCGAGGAGAATTCGTCTTCATGCATCAGAAAAGGTGTTATCTACAACATTGACAAGACTTGCCAATGCCTAGTTAGCATCATCAAGAAGCTGAAGAACATTCTCAAGCAAGACATCACCCAGGTTTATGTGGGTGTAGGAGGCAGATCTATCAGAAGCATCAAGAACGTCATCGTAAAAGATTTACCGGGCACATCGATCATTTCGCAAGACATGATCAATGAGCTTATGGACATCAATCGCAACATGACTTACCCAGACCAAGAGATCTTGGATGCGGCCACACAGGAATACAAGGTTGACAACCAGTACCAAATAGACCCTGTAGGCATACAGTGCAACCATTTGGAGGGAATCTTCCTCAACATACTTTGGCGTAAGAACTTCTACAACAACATCAACACCTGCTTTGAGAACGCCAACATCCCTATAGCAGAGATGTATCTCGCACCTTTGGCAATGGCAGACAGCGTTCTGAGCGATTCTGAGAAACGTGCGGGTTGTATGCTCGTTGACCTGGGAGCCGACACCACGACTGTATCCGTCTATTACAAGGGTATCTTGCGTCACTTGTCTGTCATACCTTTGGGAGGCAATAATGTAACAAAGGATTTAACGTGTCTGCAAATAGAGGAAGCCGACGCTGAAAGAATGAAGCTGAGATACGCCAAGGCTTATACCGACATCAGCAACATCGATCCAACCTTGAGCTATACTGTTGACAAAGACAGAACAGTAGAAAGCAAGAAATTCATCGAGATTGTTGAAGCACGTGTAGAAGAAATCGTAGAAAATGCATGGTTCCAGGTACCAGTGGAATTCTCCGATAAGTTGATGGGCGGCATCATCTTGACAGGTGGTGGCAGCAACATGCCTGAAATCGACAAGGTATTCAAGACACATACACACATCGACAAAGTTCGCATCGCCAAGTTTGTAATGCAGACCGTCAACTCAAAAGACCCAAAGATTACAAACCACGATGGAATGATGAATACCGTATTAGGTCTTTTAGCAAAGGGCGATATGAACTGTGCAGGCAACGAAATCGGCAATGGTCTCTTCGACAACATCGAGAACAAGGCAATGGGCGCAGAAACGCATAAAGCTGCACGCAACCCTAACGAGACAACAGGAAAGGGAGTCGTCTTGACAGCCGAAGAAAAGCGCAAGGCTGAAGAGGAAGCCCGCCGAAAGAGAGAGCAAGAAGAGGAAGAAGCTAGAATCTTGGCGGAAAAAGAAGCCGAGGAAGAAGCTAAGCGCCGAAAAGAGAACAGTCTCGTCCACAAATTCATGAGAGGATTCAAGAAGTTTGTGAAGGACACCATCTCTGAGGAAGAATAAATAAAGGAAGACATATTGTAAAATCATATTTTAGAATATACGATTATGCAAGATAACGCAAACACTCCACATATACTGGACTTTGGAGAGCCAGAAAAGGAAAACAGCATCATCAAGGTGATTGGTGTTGGTGGTGGCGGCGGCAACGCCGTAAACCACATGTATCGCGAAGGCATACATGACGTGAGCTTCGTTTTGTGCAACACCGATAATCAGGCACTCAACGATTCGCCCGTGCCAGTACATCTCCAACTCGGAAAAGAAGGTCTAGGAGCTGGCAACAAACCAGCCAAGGCTCGCCAAGCCGCTGAGGAAACCATCGACGAAATCAAGAACATGCTCAACGATGGCACCAAAATGGCATTCATCACTGCCGGTATGGGCGGTGGTACAGGAACAGGTGCAGCTCCAGTTATAGCCCGAGTAAGCAAAGACCTGGGCATCCTTACCGTGGGTATCGTCACTATTCCATTCCGCTTCGAGGGTCCTAAGAAAATAGACCAAGCACTCGACGGTGTGGAGGAAATGTCAAAGCACGTAGATGCCTTGTTGGTCATTAACAACGAACGACTGCGCCAGATTTACCCAGACCTCGCCGTACTAGATGCATTCGGCAAGGCAGACGACACACTGAGCGTCGCAGCCAAGAGTATCGCTGAAATCATCACGGTGCATGGTCTCATCAACCTCGACTTCAACGATGTCAAAACCGTATTGAAAGATGGTGGCGTTGCCATTATGAGTACAGGTTATGGCGAAGGAGAAGGTCGTGTCAAGAAAGCCATCGAAGATGCATTGAACTCACCATTGCTCAACGATAACGACGTATTCAACTCAAAGAAGATTCTCCTGAGCATCGCTTTCGCCAGCGAGAAAAAGGATAATCCTGGCTTAACGATGGACGAAATGAACGACGTGAACGACTTTATGGAGAAGTTTGGCGACGATTTCGAATTGAAGTGGGGACTCGCCATTGACCCAGAGTTGGGCAGCAGAGTAAAGGTCACAGTATTGGCCACAGGTTTCGGTCTCGAAGACGTGGAAGGTATGAACCGCCACATGAAGAAGCATACGGAGGAGGAAGCTCGCCGTATCGCCGAAGAGGAAGAGACCAGAGCTGAACGTCAGAACAGACGAGAGCGTTACTATGGTTCTGACGGCAACTCAACCCAGTACAAACGTCACCCACATATATTCTTGTTCCGCCCAGAAGACCTCGACAACGAAGATGTCATCCTGCAGGTTGAGAACACTCCAACCTATAAGCGCACTCGCCAAACATTGGAAGACATCAGAAGCCTTGCTTCTGGAAACATAGAAGTGGAAGAGAGCAAGAAAGACGATGGCGATGCAGTGCAGGGAGTCATCAGCTTCGCTTAAAGAAACAGCAGTTTGGAAAAGCGATTAGCAAAGAAAAGCGATTAACAAACTGTTTCTTGAAGAGCGTTTCAAACACAAACAGATTCTGCCCTTAGGAAAACAGTTCTCGAAGGACAGAAAAGCTCTTCAGTTCCGGGAAACCAGGCACATGAATTTTATAATACTCCAATATCACCTCTACACAACGGTTTCGATCTAACCGAGACATTGTGTAGAGGTGCATTGTTTCATAGCTTAAGCGAAACAATCCCACCATACGGTAAGAATCCTCTTTACTTAAATAATGTCTATGGGTAGGGACATAAGGCACAAAGCAACCATCTTCCAAGTCAAAATAATCTCCATTCTCTCCACTCTCCAAGTTAGGCGAAAAACCCAAGAAGAACGTAAGACGTACCATAAAGACAATATGGAAATTAGCATACCCATCCTTTGCATGGTCCAACCATAATATGCTCTCCTCGATGAAAGCGTAAAGCGGAAGATTAGACTGTTCATTTTTAGTGGCTTGCCCAAGAAGTTCTGCCAAGAACATAGACATAGCTAACTTGGCTGGCGAAAATGGCAAATCCACAAAAGGCAGAGCGATAGAGACATCTTTCAGATGCTGTAAATTAGCCTTAGGACGATGCTCAAATTCCAAATTGAGCACCATCAAGGGCTGAAACAGTTGGCGCTTCATCTTAGCCTTCGAAGATTTGGAGATTTTTACCATAAAGGACAGTCTTCCCAACTTCTCCGTAAAAAAATCCACGATAAGTTGCGAATCACCATACTTAATGGTTTGCAGTACAATAGCTCTTGTTTTAACTTCCATATTACTTATAATTAATCAAAAACAGGGCAAAATTACAAAAAAACAGGCATTTAGCGAAAATTTTCCACAAAAAATTTGCAGGATTCAAATAAAAGTAGTAACTTTGCACCCGCAAAACAGCAATGGTCCCTTCGTCTATCGGTTAGGACGAGAGATTTTCATTCTCTAAAGAGCAGTTCGACTCTGCTAGGGACTACAAACATTAATAAAGAATAAAATAATAAAACATAGAGATGGCAAATCACAAATCATCAGTTAAGAGAATCCGTCAGGACAAGAAGAAGGCTTTGCATAACAAGTACTATGCAAAGACTATGCGCAATGCCGTTCGCAAATTGCGCAACATGACTGACAAGGAGGAGGCTGCAAAGCTCTATCCTACAGTACAGAAGCTTTTAGACAAGTTGGCTAAGATCAACGTTATTCATCAGAACAAGGCTGCTAACTTGAAGTCTGGTCTCACACAGCACATCGCTAAGTTGGCCTAACTCGCAAGTCTAAGCAATAAAATAAATAAGGCTGCAATCCTTCTTGAAGGGTCGCAGCCTTATTCTTTTATTTGGCACTATCAGACCGCTGCAGTCCGCACACTAAGTCCTCTACCCCCACCGTTTCAAGTTTGTTTCACGCCCTTTCCCCAAAGTTTTCTACCACTTCTCATAAAACACAGTTTTTTATCTCATTTTTGGCTATTTTTCACAAAGAAAACCACCTGTTTCTCAGCTTTTTTTAGTATCTTTGCACGGAAATAAGACAATACTTAAAATGGCAGAAAATCAAAACACCGCAAATAATTACTCTGCGAGCAACATCCAAGTCTTGGAAGGTTTGGAAGCTGTTCGCAAACGTCCGGCAATGTACATTGGAGACATTTCCGAAAAGGGTCTTCACCATTTGGTAAACGAGACCGTCGATAACTCTATCGATGAAGCGATGGCAGGTTATTGTACTGAAATCGAAGTAACCATCAATGAAGACAACTCCATCACTGTAGAAGACAATGGTCGTGGTATCCCTGTGGATATGCACGAGAAGCTCCACAAGTCAGCATTGGAAGTCGTAATGACCGTACTCCACGCCGGTGGAAAGTTCGACAAGGGCTCTTACAAGGTGTCCGGAGGTTTGCACGGTGTGGGTGTAAGTTGTGTGAACGCACTTTCCACACACATGAAGTCACAAGTATTCCGCAATGGCAAAATATACCAGCAGGAATACGAGAAGGGAAAGCCTCTCTATCCAGTCAAGATTGTAGGCGAAACCACCAAGCGTGGTACACGTCAGCAATTCTGGCCAGACCCTACAATCTTCACCCACACAATATATAAGTGGGACATCATCGCCAACCGTATGCGCGAGTTGGCATTCCTCAATGCCGGCATCAAGATAACTTTGACCGACCTTCGCCCTGACGAGGAAGGCAAGACAAAGCAAGAAGTATTCCATGCCAAAGACGGATTGAAGGAATTCGTGCGTTACGTAGATCGCCACCGCACACACCTCTTCGACGATGTCATCTACTTGAAGACCGAGAAACAAGGCGTACCTATCGAGATTGCCGTGATGTACAACACAGACTACACTGAGAACATCCACTCATACGTCAACAATATCAACACCATCGAGGGAGGTACACACCTCACCGGTTTCCGTATGGCGTTGACACGCACCTTGAAGGCATACGCCGAAAACGATCCACAAATCTCCAAGCAGATAGAGAAAGCCAAGGTAGAGATTGCCCCAGAGGACTTCCGTGAAGGTCTTACAGCAGTTATCTCCATCAAGGTGGCTGAACCTCAGTTCGAGGGACAGACCAAGACCAAACTTGGCAACAGCGAAGTACAGGGAGCAGTTCAGCAGGCTGTGAACGAAGCTTTGTCAGCTTATTTGGAGGAGCATCCAGACGAGGCGAAGCGCATCTGCGAGAAAGTGGTATTGGCAGCTACTGCTCGTATTGCAGCTCGCAAGGCACGCGAGAGCGTACAGCGCAAGAACTTTATGACAGGTGGCGGTCTTCCTGGCAAGCTTGCCGATTGCTCAATGAAGGACCCTAAGGAATGCGAAATCTTCCTTGTCGAGGGTGATTCCGCTGGTGGTTCAGCCAAGCAAGGACGCGACCGCTTCCATCAGGCCATTCTTCCTTTGCGTGGTAAGATTCTGAACGTAGAGAAGGTACAATGGCACAAGGTATTCGAGGCTGAGTCTGTAATGAACATCATCCAGAGTATCGGCGTTCGCTTCGGCGTGGATGGAGAGGACAGCAAGGAAGCCAATACAGACAAGTTGCGTTACGATAAGATCATCATCATGACCGATGCTGATGTCGATGGTTCTCACATCGACACACTTATCATGACTCTCTTCTATCGCTTCATGCCTAAAGTTATCGAGGAAGGGCACTTGTATATCGCTACCCCACCTCTCTACAAGTGTACTTACCGCAGCAAGATTAGTGAATATTGCTATACAGAGCAGCAGCGCCAGGCTTTCCTCGACAAATATGGCGAGGGACAAGAAGACAAAAACATCCACACCCAGCGTTACAAAGGTTTGGGCGAGATGAACCCAGAGCAGCTTTGGGAAACCACCATGGATCCATCTACTCGCTTGCTCAAACAGGTAACCATCGAGAACGCAGCTCAGGCAGATGAGATATTCTCCATGCTGATGGGTGATGACGTAGAACCTCGACGTGAGTTCATCGAGCAGAATGCAACCTACGCAAATATCGACGCATAAAGCTAGTACAACAATATCGGGGGCAGACTCATCGAAAGAGTCTTCCCCCTTTGTTTATCTATCATCAGCAACTAACAAACCCTATTTCATTATATATCAATTATCTTATGAGACATCTTCTTTTCACCTTTGCACTTGCAGCTTTAGGTACGACGAGCTGTTTTGCAGTAGGGCATTCGCCCAAATCAGCATTACCCAACAAGCTATGGTACAATAAACCCGCATACGCTTTCGAGGAGTCGCTTCCATTAGGAAATGGTAAGCTAGGCGCTTTAGTCTATGGTGGTGCCAACAACGACTCCATCCAACTCAACGACATCACGCTGTGGACGGGCATACCCGTCAATCCTAACGAAGGTGGTGATTCCTATAAATGGATTCCCAAAATCAGGGAAGCTCTCTTCAAAGAAGACTACAAGACTGCCGACTCCTTGCAACACTATGTGCAAGGACACAATTCAGAATATTATCAGCCATTGGGCATGATTAATATACGAGATCGCAATCCTGGAAAATTTACCGAGTATTATCGTGAGCTGAACCTCGATAACTCTCTGGCAACCATTCGCTACAAGCGCAATGGCGTGGAATATACCAAAGAATACTTCGCTTCTCATCCTGACAAAATGATCGCCATCAAACTTTCCGCTTCCCAAAAAGGAGCCATCAACAGCGATATTTCCTTGACTTCGCTCATTCCTCATCAGGTGAAAGCTTCAGGCAGTCAGCTAACAATGACGGGACATGTGTTGGGCGAAGAAAATAATAGTACCCACTACTGTGCTATTCTTCAAGTAAAAAATACCGATGGAGAAGTATGGCAAAGTGATTCCACCCTGCATCTAAAAGATGTATCTGAGGCGGTAATTTATCTTGTCAACGAGACTAGCTACAATGGCTTCGACAAGCACCCTGTTAAAGAAGGAGCGCCCTATATAGAGAATGTAGCCGACGATGCCTGGCATCTTGTAAACTTCACCTACGAGGAATTCAAGCAACGACACATTGCAGACTACAAGAAACTCTTCGACAGAGTAAGCTTCCACTTAAAAGACGCAAAGTTCGACGCCAACCGTCCTACAGACAAACAGTTGCTCGCCTACAGCGACGACAAAGAGTACAATCCTTACTTGGAACAACTCTACTTCCAATACGGTAGATACCTGCTCATCAGCAGCAGCCGAACCCAAGGCGTACCAGCCAATCTGCAGGGGCTTTGGGCTCCTGCTCTTCGCTCTCCTTGGAGAGGCAACTATACCATCAACATCAACCTGGAGGAAAACTACTGGCCTGCTGAAATAGCTAACCTCTCAGAACTCGTTGCTCCCGTAGATGGCTTGGTAAAGGGTATGTCGGTGACAGGTCGCCACAATGCCCAACATTTCTATGGTATCAACAAGGGTTGGTGTTCCGGACATAACACAGACGCATGGGCGATGACAAACCCTGTAGGGACAGGCAACGAAAGTCCCCAGTGGAGCAATTGGGCGATGGGAGGAGCATGGCTCGTTGAAACCCTCTGGGACCATTACGATTACACTCGTGACACTGCATATCTCCGAAACACAGCATATCCACTGATGAAAGGAGCTGCCGACTTCCTCCTTGAATGGCTCATCCCAAATCCTCACAATCCAAACGAGTTGATTACAGCTCCTTGCACCTCGCCAGAGGCTGACTATATCACAGATAAAGGTTATCGTGGCAGTAGCTTTTATGGAGGAACCGCTGACCTTGCGATCATCCGTGAACTCTTCAAGAACACATTGAAGGGAGCCAAGATTCTCGGCATCGACATAGCCTATCAGCAGCAGTTACAATCTGCGCTCAATCGCCTACGCCCATATCATATCGGCAAACGTGGCAACCTCATGGAGTGGTATCATGATTGGGACGACCAAGACTGGCACCATCGCCACCAGTCACACCTGTTGGGTCTCTACCCTTTCCATCAGATTTCCGTGGCAAAGACACCAGAGCTTGCAGCTGCTGCGACCAAAACCTTGGAAATCAAAGGCGACAAATCTACAGGATGGAGCACTGGTTGGAGAATTAATCTTTGGGCTCGCTTGCACCGTGGCGACAAGGCGTATCAGATATTCAGAAAGTTGCTCACCTATGTAAGCCCTGAAGTTTATAAGGACCGCACACACCATAGTGGCGGAACCTACCCTAACTTCTTCGATGCTCATCCACCGTTCCAAATTGACGGAAACTTCGGCGGAACAGCGGGAATCTGTGAGATGTTGATGCAAAGCGACGGAGAGACAATAGATTTACTCCCTGCATTGCCTAAAGAATGGTCAAATGGCGAAATGAAAGGCCTCAAAGCACGTGGCAATTACGCGGTCTCTCTAGCATGGGACAAAGGCAAGATCACCAAGGCTAGCATCACTAGCAAAAATGCAGGCAATCTCATAGTTAACTACAATGGCAAGCAGAAAATTCTCAAATTCAAAGCAGGAGAAACCAAAAACATCAAATAATCTGAGCGTTGCTGCATGCTAGAAGCTACCCAAAAGAGATAACAGACAAAAAAATAACATTTAAATGAGACATCTAACTATTCTCATCCTTACCCTCCTCTGGGTACTGAACTCCCATGCGCAGGAGTTTGGTACCCATTGGATTTCCTATCCACTGCCCAACGATTCATCGGAAGTTTGGTTTCGCAAGAGATACATCATACATCAGCGCCCCATGCAAGCACAAATGTCCATCGCTAGCACTGGCATATATAGGCTCTACATCAACGAAAGAAATGTAACAGGAAGTATGAAATTTGATGGCATTAAAGATGGAATGCTTCTCTGTAGAACCTTCGATGTGACCCAGTATCTGCGAAATGGCGAGAATATCGTTGCCGTATGGTATGCCCCACAGGGCAAACCTAGCCACGGCAAACAACTATCACTGGAATTTTACGGTTGGGACCAAGATAGCATTCCGTTCTACCACAAGGCTGACGGAAAATGGCTATGCCGACAACTTAAGGAATGTAGCAATGGCGAGAACGAACATTTTGATGGACAAGTAAATACACAAGCTTGGAAATCAGAAGAATTTCAGCCTTATGGATGGCTACACCCAACCGGCAGTATGGTTAAGGATAACGATGGAATAACAAGGAATAACAAGGACAAGGATGCTTCTGTCTCAAAAAAACTTTCTACATTCAAAGAAAGCAAAGTTTACAAGGCAGAAAACAAATTATACAATGTATTAAATCCTGTATATACATTTACCGATTCCATCGGCTACAACATCGACTTCGGGCGTCCTTTCCATGGCACCATCCGCCTCACTTTAAGAGAAGCCCATAAAGGAGACAGGCTCTATATCAATGGTTATCAATACATTTGCAACGGTGAATTGGATGAACAAGCATTCTTCCGCTTCAAATACCAAGACCGTAGAATTTACACGCTCACTTGGAGCGGGCGATTCAAAAGAAGCGACATCGTAAATATCGAGGGATTAGAGATTTCGGAATAGCTTATCCGCTTTTCGAAATCTCTTTTTTGTTTAATCCAATTCGGCAAGTAACTGCTCTGCCACCTCGCAGAGTTCATCGTACCACTCCTGACCGAACTTCTCCACAAGCGGTCCTTCCAAGAACTTATAGACAGGCATATTCAACTCCTCGCCTTTCTTGATGGCATCCTTGCAGATGCGCCACTTGTTATAGTTGATGCCTACCACATCATTGCCAAAGTCCTTGGCACGTATCGGATAAAGCGCACAGGAAATTGGCTTCTTAAACTTCGACTTACCCTCTCTGTAAGCACGTTCCAAGGAGCAAAGACAACAATTCGGGATGGTATGTCCATCGTTCATATCCTTTAAGTCCTGATAGCAAGTAAACACACAGTCCTTGCCGTTGACGATGCTCGTTACCAAGTCGCCCTCGATATCTGTATAGGCTACGCCCTGCTTGTCGATGACAGCCTGTGCTGAAGCCGACAGGTCGTCCCAGACCACATCGAGCGCATTCTCTATCTCCATGATTTCATCGAGAGTAACAGGTGCTCCGGCATCGCCTTCGATGCAGCATTCGCCCTTGCAGGCATCAAGGTCGCAACAGAATTTTTCGGTGATGATGTCAGGAGAGACCAAAACATTGCCCACCTGGAGAATACGAAGTTCGTCTTTGTTCATAATGTTTGTATGAAATGTATATGCAAAAATAAAGCATCTTTCTAAGAGATGCTTATGAAAATATTACCATTTTATCGGGGTGATTCCGTTCTGCTGCAAATACTCGTTGCAGCGAGAGAAATGATGATTGCCAAACCATCCGCCTCGGTTGGCTGACAGTGGCGAAGGATGCACGCTCTGCAATATCAAGTGCTTGCTTGTGTCGATGAGGTTAGCCTTGCTACGGGCATAACCGCCCCAAAGGATAAACACCAAATGTTCCTTGTCCTTGCTGAGTGCCTTGATGGCTGCATCGGTAAACTCCTCCCAACCTTTGCGCTGGTGACTCGCTGCCTGATGGGCACGAACGGTCAGCGTGGCGTTGAGAAGCAGTACTCCCTGCTTAGCCCATCGGGTCAAGTCGCCCGACTGAGGCATCGGTGTACCGAGATCCATCTGAATCTCCTTGAAGATATTTATCAATGATGGAGGAAAAGCGATGCCCGTAGGCACGGAGAAGCTCAATCCCATTGCCTGTCCTGGCTCATGGTATGGGTCTTGCCCGATAATCACCACCTTCACATCATCAAAGGGACAAAGATTGAAGGCGTTGAATATCAGCTTGCCGGGAGGATAGCAAGGCGTATGTAGGTATTCCTCACGTACAAAGTTTGTGAGATCGACGAAGTATTGCTTCTCGAACTCATCCCCAATATGCTGTCTCCAACTGTCTTCTATCTTTACGTCCATATTAAATTGATAAATGGAGTTTAGGCACCAAATGCCTAAACTCCTTATAAAATAAATTATTAGTCATTGATCAAGTTCTCACCAGTCATATCAGCTGGCTGCTCCAAGCCCATGATGTGGAGGATAGATGGAGCTACGTCTGCCAAGCGACCATCCTTAACGGTAGCTGAGTTGTTGTCAGTTACGTAGATGAATGGAACTGGGTTCAAAGAGTGAGCAGTGTTTGGAGTACCGTCCTCGTTGATGGCGTGGTCAGCGTTACCATGGTCAGCGATGATGATAGCCTCGTAATCGTTAGCCTTGGCAGCCTCGATAACGTCCTTTACGCAGTTGTCAACAGCATGAACTGCCTTGGCGATGGCGTTGTAGATACCTGTGTGACCCACCATATCACCATTGGCGAAGTTAACCACGATGAAGTCGTACTCCTGAGTGTTGATGGCACCCACCAACTTATCCTTTACCTCGTAAGCGCTCATCTCTGGCTTCAAGTCGTAAGTAGCTACCTTTGGAGAAGGAACCAAGATACGATCCTCGCCCTCGTATGGAGTCTCACGACCACCATTGAAGAAGAATGTTACGTGAGCATACTTCTCTGTCTCTGCAGTGTGGAGTTGCTTCTTGCCCTGCTTGCTGAGGTACTCGCCGAGTGTATCCATCACGTTCTCCTTAGGGAAGAGGATGTGAACACCCTTGAAGCTAGCATCGTATGGAGTCATGCAGTAGTACTGCAAGTCCTTGATGGTGTGCATGCCTTCCTCTGGCATATCCTGCTGAGTCAATACCTGGGTCAACTCCTTGGCACGATCGTTACGATAGTTGATGAAGATGATGACATCACCCTCCTGGATTGTACCGTCAACGGCAGAGTTGTTGATTGGCTTGATGAACTCGTCGGTTACATCCTCGTCGTAGCTTTCCTGCATAGCCTTCACCATGTCGTCAGCCTGCTTACCCTTGCCCTCGACGAGCAAGTCGTATGCTTCCTTCACACGGTTCCAACGCTTGTCGCGGTCCATTGCATAGAAACGACCTACGATGCTGGCGATGTGAGCGTCGTTCTTCTCGCAGCAAGCCTGAACCTGCTCGATGAAGCCCTTACCACTCTTAGGGTCGGTGTCACGACCATCCATGAAGCAGTGAACGTATGTATTCTTCAAGCCATATTCCTTAGAGATTTCGATCAACTTGAAGAGGTGGTTCAAAGAAGAGTGAACGCCACCGGTAGAAGTCAAGCCCATCAAGTGGAGCTTCTTGCCAGTCTTCTGAGCGTAGCTGTAAGCGTTGATGATTTCCTGATTCTTCAAGATGTCACCGCTCTCGCAAGCCTTGTTGATCTTAACGAGATCCTGATATACCACACGACCAGCACCGATGTTGAGGTGACCTACCTCAGAGTTACCCATCTGTCCCTCTGGGAGACCTACGTTCTCACCGCAAGCCTGGAGCTGAGAGTGAGCTGAAACTGCTGTCAAATAGTCGAGATAAGGGGTTGGAGTGTTATAGATTACATCCCCCTTGTCATGCTTACCGATTCCCCATCCATCGAGAATCATCAAAAGAGCTTTTTTTGCCATAATTACATAAAATAATTTAAATTCGAATTTCGTGTGCAAAGGTACAACAAAATAGGTGAAGCACAAAATAAAAAAGGCTAAAAAAGGTTGCGTATGAAGATAAAAGGATACATACATAAGGTAATCCTTCCTCATGCACCTCAAAGGAGGTTTCGATATCCATATAAGAATATGGTTCTAAGACTATAAGAATATGGTTCTAAGACTAGATAAAAATGTTATTATTACCATGAGAAATCTTCGTTCCGTGACTCGGAATGTCCGTTCCGTGTCTTGGAATGCACATTCCGTGTCACGGAACGGACATTCCGAGTCACGGAACGGAACTTTTTCCTAGTTGCATAGGCTTCTGCTATTACCTTTAGCAACATCTTCTTACTGCTCCACAAACAAAAACTCCCACCTCAGAACGAGACGGGAGTCTATTGTTGTTAAAATGATTAGCTGTACCTGAGACTTACTTCTGCTTCAAGTAGTTCATCTGTACATTCACTGGGCAGGCATTGCTTACCTTCTCGGTATATTCAGCAACCTTCAATGTAGCGGTGCCCTTGATGTTCTCCACATCGGTACCCACCTTGAAGATGTAGTTACCGGCATCTACCTTCCACTGGCTGTTAGCCTCATCGAAGCTGGCGAGGTCACGCTTTTCGAGGGTCATCTTCAAAGTCTGGCTCTCACCTGGCTTCAACTCCTTGGTCTTACCAAAAGTCTTGAGTTCCTTGGCAGGCTTCTCATAAGCACCCTTAGGAGCGGTAACATAAACCTCGGCTACCTGCTTGCCAGCTACCTTACCGGTATTCTTCACGCTGACACTTACCTCGATGTTGTTGCCATTCGCCTTGACAGATGGCTTACCAAACTCGAAAGTGGTGTAGCTCAAGCCATAACCGAATGGATAAGCCACGTTCTTCTTGAAGGTATCGAAGTAACGATAGCCCACGTAGATGTCCTCCTCGTGGTTGTTGAAATCGATGCCTGGCTTAGAGCCATCCTGCATATTAGTATAGGTGTACATATCGTACTTCTTGGCATAGTTGGCGGTAGAAGGATGGTCATATACGGAGATAGGCCAAGTCATCGTCAACTTACCAGAAGGATTTACCTTACCCGAAAGGATGTCGGCTACAGAGTTACCGCCTTCGATGCCTGGCTGCCAAGCCACGAGGATGGCATCCACACGGTCTCTCCAACTAGCGGTCTCCATGACAGAACCTGAGTTGATAACCACGATGACCTTCTTTCCCTTGGCATGGAACACATCGGAGATACGAGTAATCATATCTCGCTCGTCCTGAGTCAACTCAAACTCGCCGATGATGTTCTCTCTATCCATACCCTCGCCTGCCTGACGACCGATGGTGATGATGGCAGCATCAGCCTTAGGCTCCTCGCTTGCCACGCAACGCTCGGTAATCTCGATTTCATCGAGCTTTGGCTGACCTTGGTCAAGGAACCACATCATTGGGTTCTTGTCTGCCTTCAGCTTTGCCTTGGCATACTTCACATAGTTCTGGTAGATTTCCGTGAGCAAAGGAGTGGTAGCTACACCGATGTTCTTCAAGCCTGTCACCATATCCACAGAGTAGCCTACGTTGACAGCACCACTACCGAGACCACCCGATAGGAAGTCATAGGAATTGACACCGAAGAGAGCCACGGTCTTCAAGTTTTTGATAGGAAGCGCATTGTCGTTCTTCAAGAGTACCATACCCTCAGTACTGCTCTGGCGAGTGATGGCTGCATGAGCCTTCAAATCTGGCTCACCACTATATTTATATCCCTTAAAACGAGGAGTCTTCACAATATATTCAAGCATACGGCGAACGTTTCTATCCACGTCGGCGATGTCGAGCTTACCGTCCTTCACAGCTTTTACGATAGCTTCCACCTGTGCTGGATAGCCAGGCATCATCAAGTCGTTGCCAGCTTCCACCTCTTGGCTTACGGGCAAGTCCTCACGAATACCAATCCAGTCGGTCTCCACGATACCCTTGAATCCCCAGTCGTTTCGGAGAATATCTGTCAAGAGCCCCTTATTACCCTGTGCATAGATACCATTCACCTTATTATAAGAGGACATGATAGTCCAAGGATTGCTCTTGCGAACCATCATCTCGAAACCTTTCAAGTACAATTCACGAAGCGCACGCTGACTTACTCGCTCGTCGATATGAGTACGTTGGGTCTCCTGAGAGTTCACGGCAAAGTGCTTGGCACTCACACCCACTCCCTGGCTCTGCACACCATTTACAAAGGCTGTACCCATCAAACCTGTCACGATAGGGTCCTCGGAATAATACTCGAAGTTACGACCGCAAAGCGGATTGCGATGCAAGTTCATACCCGGACCGAGCACGACGTCACAGCCATACTCCAAGGTCTCGTTGCCGATGGCCTTACCCACATTCTGCATCAATTCGGTGTTCCAAGTAGATGCCAAGCAAGTACCGATAGGGAAACCTGTGGCATAGTAAGTACGACTGTCACCATCACGATGGGTATCAATATGCACGCCAGCAGGACCATCACACTGCACGGTAGCAGGGATGCCAAGGCGTGGGATACCGACAGTTGTTCCAGCAGCTCCTGGCACAAACTTCTTCTGGTGTCCGAGCATAGCACCACTGCCCACGAATCCATCGTTGCCACCGCCCACCAAGAGCTGGGCTTTCTCCTCCAAGGTCATCGCCTTGATTACTTCGTCGATGTTGTTGGCATTGAGCTGAGGGGCTGACTGCGCCATCATGGAAGTTGCCATAGCTCCCGCCGCAACAGTAAGAGCAAGTTTCTTGTAATTCATATTTCAGTTGTTTTGTTAGTTATTAATTTGGTGCAAATTTAATAAAATAAGGTGGAAACGCCAAGCATTTCCACCTTATTTTTCGCCTTAGTTACATTATATCCCACAAATATTAACAAGAAACGCACCTTTCCGATAACATTCAAACCTATCCTGTCTTTTTCATGCTTTTCATTTATTCGGTGCGCCGTGAGATCTAGTTCGCCATTACATTCCTCCATGGTAAGCCTTCTTCTTGTTCATGTTTCTCTTTATCTGGTCCAATTCCTCCATCGTCTGATACTTCTGTTCAGAGAAGAGATGCCTGATTTCGGAAGTATATTCCAAGGCCATGGCGATGCCGATAAGGTTTTTGAGCGAGATGAGTCCTTTCTGCTCAAATCTCACGATATTGCTTACAGCGACATTCGCCTTGTCCGCCACTTCCTCACGGGTCAAATTCTTTTCAATTCGACGGCGGCGAAAGTCTGCCGCTATCTCCTTGGCAATCTCGTCAGGATTGTCATGGAGATAGTTATCCAATATTGCTAATATTTTATTTGTTTCTGCCATAATTCGATAGATATTGACAATATATTATCGGTTGCAAAGATAAGAAAAAGAACTGAAATCAACAAAGTTTTTCAGATGAATTCTCATAAAGATTCATTTTTTAGTTTACCTTTCTCCCTTTATTCCGTCTTCTTTACAAACGAACATCATAAAGAAGACGAAAATGAAGAAAGCATTCATGATTCTTGCAGCCATCCTCGCCTTGGGCAGCCTGACCGCAAACGCACAGATGAGATCGGGAGTGGATACACTCACCCTCGACCAAGTGAAGTATCGTATCACCTATGACGCAAAACAAGTGAATGACACTACACAAACACCGTACATCTACCGCCGAGCACAGATGCGACTCGACATCGGCAGCAACATCACTCACTTCTATAATCTATCCCAACAACAATGGGAGCAACAGGTACTCCCAATGATTCTGAGCGGTGGAGTCATCGACTTGCGAAAGGCGGTGCCTGTAAAGTGTATGAACTGGGAGTTCTTCAAGAACTATCCCAAAAAGGGAGAAACAATGTATGAAGAAAAATACAATCTGAGCCACTACTGTTGCATAGAAAAGATAGAGACACCCAACTGGCAAATCATCCCCGATAGCGCAACCACTATCATGAACTATCCTTGCCAACTCGCCAAGGCGAACTTCAAAGGTAGAACTTGGTTTGCTTGGTACGCAGAAGACATCCCTGTTTCAGAAGGTCCTTGGAAGCTCTACGGATTACCTGGACTTATCCTCCGAGCTTACGATGCCCAAAATCAGTTCTATCTCAATGCCATCGGCATGGAAGACCTGAAAGGTAAGGAGCCTTTGAAATATGCCAAGAGCGAGAGAAAGGCAGAAGTTGTTTCGCAATCCGACCTTACCAAGCTCAAACAAAGAGACGACGGTACGGAAGCATTGAGAGGCGAAAAGGTGACAGACAAGAACGGCAAGCCCATCAAGCTAAAACCAAGAAAGAGAATCTTCAACCCTATCGAGCGATAAGGACGCCCCAAAGACTTTCTATTTCAGATTTTTGCGAGTTTCTACAAAAATCTGAAATAGGAAGCTTGTTTTCTTGCTGTTATCGGCAAATTGTTGTACTTTTGCAAGAGATTACGAATATTACAAGTTGAAAAATGACAATTCGACGATAACAACATGATTGATATAAGCAAGAAACTCATCCTATTTTTGTTCATTACCATACAGTTAGCCCTTCTCGACAGCTGCATGGATTCTGGCTATCGTCTGTCTCTCCCAGAGATAGACAACCTCGCTGACGAATATCCTGCACAAGCCAAAGTATTTCTGTCTCGTGCCGACAGTAATGACAACAAGGGTTACTACAAGCTCCTAGCTGCCAAGATAGAATATCAGCTCAAGGGGTATATTCGCAAAGAAAACGACCTAGACGATGCCATCCGAATCTTGACGGACGAAAAGGACGAGCCTCTTCTCGCACGTTCCTTCTATTATAAGGGAGCCTCAGCACTCAATAATTACCGAGACACCACGCAAGCCATCAATTGGTTTACACGAGCCATTGCCTTCGATAGCAACATGAGGGAACAAGAGAAATTGGACATGTACGACATACTGTGCCGCATCACCCACCAAGACACCTATACCGTAAAATTAGAGGACGAGGCACGCCAAGCCCATGACATACGACATCGTGCCTGGGCTTTGCTCTATCGTGGCATCAACAACCAGGACCCGAAACTTGTCAACCAGGCATTCACCCAAGCAAACACAATACAAGAGAATAAAGATTCCACCTTGGGTCCGATGTACTACCATTACTTCCAAGCCTTGATGGACAGGGGCAATGTGCCCGATTCCGTCTTGCTATATTATATAAGGAAAGCGGAAGACAATCATGGGGTGCAATATGACAACAACATCGACTTCTACCGCCTGCTAGCTAGAAACAGCAAGGAAACGAATGCCTTCGCCCGTCAGCACATCAAAGAAAAATTCAGCAATGACAAAGATCTCATCAAGTTATTGGGTGCCTATAGCTTTGCATTAGGCTACAAGTATTATCTCCCTTTATACTTCATCTCCCTACAAAAAGGAGACACACTCATGGCCGACAGCATCGCCCACGAATTGCGACAAGAAGCTCCATTGCTCGCCAAAGACCCAAACATCGAAAAAGTAAAACAAGTGGAATTGATGTACGAGGGTGGCAATACTCGCTATCGTTACGAAAAAGTGAAGACCTACATATTCATAGACATCATCGTCGTGCTCGCCATACTACTGGCAGCAGCTTACCTCTCCATCTCCCGAATGCGAAAGGCTCGCCGAACCATCAACTGCCTGCACGAGTCGTTGCACCAACTTAAAGATGTGGAGAATGTATCGCTATCTGAACGATGCGAGCAACTGAACCACGACATCACCACGCAACTTCGCAAACTTAGGCGCAGAGACAAGGACATCGAGGAATACAAGACTCAAATCACCGAACTCACCGACATAAGCCAAGGTTTGGTGTTTTATTCGATGGCGATACAAAACCAAAACATCAGTCAGATAGGCAAGCTTGGCATCCGACAATTCCTCGCCAGTTTCAAGATGATAGACGAGAAATACTGCGAACGATTAGACAACTACGACTTGAATCCATCGCAATGCCTCTTCTGTATCCTCTACCATATCGGCAAGACCGATGAGGAAGTGATGCAAATCTTGCAATACTCCCTCTCGAATGTAAGGGTAAGAAAATCCAGAATCAAGGGAGACGCAAGCTTAGAAGCGTTCGATGAAATCATCAAATAACACCTTCACATAAGCCTTTTGTGATGCTCCGAATACCCAATGGAACATTACAAAAGGCTTATTTTATGAGTTTTTCTATTTGATAATCTACTCATTATCAGCCCATATCACTCTCATCGCTTGTAATTCCAATTTGCCTATCTCAATAGTTACTATTACCTTTGCAGTCAAATTACAAGAATAAACTTAGAATACATAATTTTAGAGACAGATGAAACAAACAGACAAATTCATGGCATCGTCCTTCTGGCGCAGCCTATTGTTTACATTTATAAGTCTTACGACTTGCCTTGGCATTCAAGCCAAGAAGGAGCAGGAAGCAGTCTCTCCTTTCATTCAGAAAGGAGACAGTTGTATGAACGAGCATGATTCCCAACACGCAGTTTTCTATTATAAACAACAACTTGCCAAGTATCCACAGGACTTGGAAACTCGGCGCAAGCTTGCATCTTGTTTTCGAATGAGAGGCGACAGCAAGCAGTGTGTCGCCGTGTTGGATAGCATCCCCACAGACAGCCTCAACCATGAAGACTTGCGTATGTTTTTCTATTCCTATCTCAATCTAGGCGACAATAAAAATATCGGACTATACGGCTGGCAAATCAGCATGAAATATCCCAACGATAGCGAAGTATTCGCCGCTTTGCTCTCCCACAGGAACAACATAGGCAAGCCGGAAACCGTGTCCGCCCTAGCCTTGTCATACGTACAAAAGCAAGACTCCACCAACATTCTCATCAACAAGGAACTGGCTTACTCCCTCTACTTGCAACTGAGATACGACCAAGCCATCCCTATGTACAAGAAGCTGATAGCCCAAGGATTCGACAACTTCGAGTCAAATCTCGTCATGGGATTGTGCTACTATAATCTTGAAAATTACAAGGAAGCCTATCCTTACCTGCAGAAATCTGTGGATTTGAAGAAGGACAACCCCAATATGAACAGTCTCTTCTATCTTGGCATGACATGCAAGAAGCTTTCGGAAAAGGAAAAAGACATCGCAAAAAAAATCAAACTCAGTTACGATGCCATCAAGTACCTGGAGCAATCGGTAACGGTTGCCTATCCTCGCAGCCGTGGTCTTTACGTGAACCAGCAACTTGGCGAACTTTACTACAAGAATCTAAATTACGAAAAGGCTGGTCATGCTTTCGCCCAGTGCATAGAGTATGATGACGAGGACGATCCTCACAATTACTACAATGCCGCCCAAATGTACATCGCTGCTAAGATGAAGCCACAAGCCAAGCTCTATCTACAGATGTTCTTGGAAAAAGCTAACAAGCTAAACGACGAGAAAGAGAAGGCGAAGCTGACTGCAAAAGCAAAAGAACAACTCAAAAATACATAAACTAGTTCATCCCTTATCAGGAAACAAAATAACAACATAAAATCACATCAATATGAAAAGAATCACAACATTTCTTGCAGCCATATTTATTGTATGCAACTTGATTGCCAAAGACAACGAGGAGGGGAATGTCATCAACATTGACAAGGTGAAATATCGCATCTCCTACACATGCAAGATGGCACCTGACACCACCAAAACCCCATACAACTATTGGGAAAGCGAAACAAGACTAGACATCGGTAACAAAACCACCCATTTCTATGACAGAATCAAGCAACTCAAAGACTCCATCAGGACAGAACAAGACAAAACTGGAGTGCATGATACGAGGAAGCTGCCCAAAGGAGGAATCCTCTCATGGGAATTTTATAAGAACTATCCATCAGATGGAGAAACGTCATTCTTGGACAGGATTGCAAGTAACTATTACATCTGCATCGAGAAAATCGAAGTTCCTAACTGGGAGATTATCCCAGACAGCACTACCTCCATCATTGGCTACAAATGCCAATTGGCAAAGACTTCGTTCAAGGGTAGAACTTGGTATGCTTGGTATTCAGAAGACATTCCGCTGAACGAAGGTCCTTGGAAGCTATATGGATTGCCTGGTCTTGTACTTCGTGCCTACGACCAAAGAAAACAATACATATTCGACGCAATAGGGATGGCTACACTTAATGGCTCTACTAACATCATTTTCATCAAGAAGGAAAGGGAGAGAATAACTCAAAAGGAATTGAGAGAAGCCAAAAACAAGTTTGATGCTGTAGAAACGCTCCATGCTGTGGAGAAAAAAACAGGCATAGTTTCAAAGGGTTTACCAGCAGCAGCCATCAAAGCTTTAAACAGAAGACTCAAAGGAAATCCTATCGAACTGCAATAAAAAAATACTTCGCAGACATGGCAAAAAACTTTTTCGTTTACCTTCTTCATTTATTATCGTCTATACAATAGACGTTAAAAGCACTGTTTTTTTTGCAGAGTGCCACAAAATGTTTAACTTTGCAAGCAGATTAATAGAAAAATATAGAATTATGAAGAAAATGATCTTAGCACTTACAGCCCTGCTCTTCACGGGAAGTGCAGCTGTAAAAGCACAAGTCGAGACGAGAACCGTCGTGCGCTCCACCATCTCAGGAGGCAAAAAGGGAGAAATCGTGAACATTGACAACGCCAAGTACCGTATCACCTACGAGGCAAAATGGGTGAACAACACATCCATCAAGCCTTTCATCTACACAGACAGCGAGATGCGTCTGGACATCGGCGAAAAAGTAACCAACTTCTATGACAGAACGAAACAGGTAAAAGATTCACTCATGCAAGAAAAGGTGAAGACAGGAAACTTCGACTTCTCCGACCTGCCTAAAGGTGGATGTTTCCCTTTCTCTTACTACAAGAACTATCCAACTGCGGGCAAATCCATCCAGTTAGAATCTGTAGGAACCACCGATTACCAATGCACCGAGAACGTGGAGACTCCCGACTGGCAGCTAATCCCAGACAGCACAGCCGACATCATCGGCTACCATTGCCAGCTTGCCAAGACCCAATTCAAAGGTAGAACTTGGTTCGCTTGGTATGCAGAAGATGTACCTTTGCAAGAAGGACCATGGAAGTTGATAGGATTGCCAGGGTTGATTCTGAAAGCATACGACGAAAACAAGGAATATACATTCACTGCCGTGGGCATGAGTACATTGAAGACTCCATCTCCCATCACGATTTCCAAGAGCAAGAGAGAAGAGATTAGCCAAAAAGATCTTAGACAGTTCAAGGAGAAATTCACTCCTAGCATGGTATTGGAAGGCATAGACCTCAAGAACGTCAAAGTGCAAGACGAAAAGGGTAACCCTGTAGATATGAAGAAAGTCTTGAACCGAAAGAACGTTTTCAATTCTATCGAGTTAGAATAATAAAAGAATAATATCAAACGATGAAACAGATAATATCTCAGAAATATCAATATTTGGCGATAAGGACAGAAAGCAGTACCTTTGCCATTGCTCAACAGAAAAAAGGCATCAGCAATATGAATAGGAAAAGAATTATTATCGGTTTCATCGCAATTTTCCTCTTGCTCTGCATCCCTATGGCGATGCAAGGCAAGAAGAGCTATACTCCATTTTTACTCAATGACGATGATACACCAACTGAGATTCGAGGCTATGTGGAGGATTCCTTGACCCACAACCGCCTCGCCAACGTGTCCATCACGTTGCTCCGCAATGGCAAACCCTTGAAATTTACCCGAACCAAGGAGGACGGAACCTTCGTGCTCCCGATAGCCGAGAAGCAAGCAAATGATAGGTTGCAAGCCACATTTATGGGCTACAAGAAAACAAAAATGGCGATTTCATCGGATAAAGAGACTATCATCAGTATGGCTTCCACCGCTTTCGTCCTAAAGGAAGTACAAGTGAAAGGCTCTCGTATTACAGGTCGCGACACCATCTCCTTCGACCTCACTCGCTTCGCCAACGAACGAGACAACTCCCTGAAAGACGTATTGAAAAAGCTCCCGGGTGTGGATATTGAGAAAAACGGCCGCATCAACTACAATGGCAAGCCTATCAACCGATTCACCGTGGAAGGTCTCGACCTAACGGGCGGCAAATACAACCAACTGGAAGAGAACATCAAGGCAAAAGATGTAAAAAAGGCCGAAGTCATCGAGCATGACCAACCCATCAAGGCTCTCCAGAACAAGACTTTCACCGATAACGTGGCGATGAACATCGCCCTCAAGGACAGTGCCCGCGACAAGTTCATGCCTACCATCAAGCCTTACGTGCTCGTTGGCAAGCCAACCACCGTGGGCGGCAATCTCAACATCATGCAGATAGGCAAGAAAAAGCAGATGATGTATGATGCCACTTACGATAGAAGTGGCAAAAACTTGGGCAATGACTTCGATTTGCTCGCCTCATACAGCGGCAGACTCTCGGCTGCAACCCTTCCGTCATGGCTCTCCACGCCAAGTCTCGATGCCCCGATAGATGAAGAACGCCTGCGTTTCAACACCTCGCAAAAGTACTCCATCAACCACATTAAGAAGAACAAGCAGGATGCCGAGAGCCGCATCGAGGCGAACTATGTACGCCAAGTGATTCGCCAACAGCGAGAGAACACCTCCATCTACGACCTAGGAGGAGACGCTCCTATCTCCACCACCGAGCGAAACCACAAGACAATGATCAGCGATGCCTTCAACCTGGAATACGAAAACAAAGTGAACCAAGCCAGCCACTACGGCAACGAACATCTCAGCCTCAACGCCGCACAGAACGACGGCCTATCGAACATCAACGACACGCTTACCCAGCGCATTCGTATTCCTCGCATCAACATCGCCGCCAACATCTATCGCCTCTTCGTTTGGAAGAAGAGCCAACTTTCTTGGAAATCCGTTGCCGACTACCATCATGGTGTAGCCGACCTCTATGTGAATGACGACCGCAACCGCATTCGCACCAATCTGTGGCACACCGCCTATGCCTTGGCTTGGCAAAAGAACCGATTCCATTGGACACAAGAATACCGAGCAAGCCTTGACATCAACAACCTCTACGCCAAGAGCCAAGAAAGCAACTATGGCAAGAACCCAGGAAACACCGATGAAATCGGCAAAAACAGCGAATCCATCGACAGGAATTCCGATGAAATCGGACAAAACTGCTTGAATATCACAGGCAAGTTTACCCCATTTTGGCAATACAAGACCGATGATTTCCGCATTTCATTCTCTCCAGACATGGTTTGGGAGCGCTTCACGCATCCACAAAAGACGCTTTTCGCTGTATCTCCATACCTCTATCTCTACAAGAAACTGGACTTCCGCCGAGAATTGACTGCATACATGGGATATAACACCTCCACAGGTTCTGCCGCATATTATGCCTTGAATCAATACAGGAAGAGTTATCGATCCTGGTATCAGTCGAGCGACATCATCCCGATAACCCGTTCGCTCTACGGCAAGTTGAGCTACGACTACAAGCGTCCTATCAAGGAAATATTCCTGTCCGTATCCGTGAATGGAGGCAGATATTGGATGAACACCGCCACAGACCTCCGCATCGTGGACAGCAACTACTATACTTCCCTGTACAAACAAGACAGCAAGAGCGACAACATCGGTGGTTCGCTCTATATCTCCAAGGGGTTTTATGACTTGCATCTGAAGACCCGCCTCACGGCAGAATATGCTTACAGCAAGGGCGAGCAATACACCAACCATCAAGCCATCAGCTATGAGAGCAACAACTATACGCTGAAGCCATCCATCGACTTCTCGCCTTCTTGGTGCCAGTTCAGTTACGAGGGAGAATTCTCCTTTTACAACTCAAAGCGTCAAAAAATATCGAATTCATCGCTCTTTGACTGGAAACAGAGTCTCTCTGCCACTGCCACCATCAGCCATGTGGACCTCACCTTCTCACTCGTTCATTACCACAACGAACTGCAAGAAGGCAACAAGCTCAACTGTTTGCTGGGCGATGCCTCGGCAGTATGGCGCATGAAAAAGCTCCGCCTTTCGGCAGAGCTTCGCAATATCTTCAACAAAAAGAGTTATGTGGAAACCACGTATAGTGGAGTAAGCACCTTGACGGATAGTTACTATTTGCGCCCAAGAGAGTTGATGCTTACAGCGCAATATTCCTTCTAACATACTATCCTATAACATACTAAAGGAAATAACGTCATTATCCAAAAGCGGTAATGACGTTATTTATTTACTTCGCCGTTTCTTTAGAGCTCCTCTTGTCTCTTCGATAACTGCGATAATCGTCCAGAGGAATCTCCACATCAGGTTCCACCAACTCTCCCTCACGAGGCAAGGCGAACTTCTGGTACTTGATGTTCAAGCCACGCTCTATCCACATACTCTCATAGTAGGTCTGGATAGAGAGAATCTTGCGGGTTTCCTCATCGATACCCTCCTGATGGTAAAGGTCTTCGGTGCGGAAGAGCACAGGTAGATGATTGCCATCCACCATATAAGTGGTGTAAGTGAAGAGGAAATTAGAGTCCGTCTTCAAGTGGATGATACCGCCATCCACGAGGAAGTGGCGATAACGATTCATAAAGTAAGTAGAGGTAAGACGCTTGCGAGGGTTCTTCATCTGAGGGTCGGAGAAAGTGAGCCATATCTCCTGCACCTCGTCCTCGGCGAAGAAACGGTCGATAATCTCGATGTTGGTACGGAGGAAAGCCACATTTTTCTGTCCTTCCTCTATCGCCTTCTTGGCACCCGTCCACATACGAGCACCCTTGATATCCACGCCGATGAAGTTCATCTCAGGATAAAGTTTGGCAAGTTCCACGGTATATTCACCCTTGCCACAACCCAACTCCAAGACGATAGGATTGTCGTTGTGGAAATACATCTCACGCCACTTGCCCTTCATGTCGAAAGGCACGTCATCTACCACACTATAAGGATACTGGAACACGTTCTCGAAACGCTCCATATCCGCAAACTTAGCTAATTTTCCTTTGCTCATTGATTATTCTTATTTTCGTTTTGGCTACAAAGGTACAAAAATTATAAATACTCTTATTATAAATACATTTATAATTTTTGATATTTAACCAAAAAGGTAATGCCAAGCCATACGCACCTTATATCCTTTCTTATATTCTTCATCTGTCTTAATTTCCCAGTTCCAACTGGTTTTTCACCAAACCATAGTAAGCACCATGTTTCGCCGTGAGCGATTCGTGGTTGCCTACTTCCACCACCTTGCCATGATCCAGCACGATGATTTGGTCGGCATTCTTCACCGTACTCAGGCGATGAGCCACTATCACCACTGTCTTGCCTTGGTAGAATTTGTCCAAATTCTCCACTATATTTCGCTCATTATTGGCATCCAGCGAGTTCGTAGCCTCATCGAGGAAGATGTAATCGGGATTCTTATACACCGCCCTCGCTATCAGGATGCGTTGTTTCTGTCCTTGGCTCAATCCCACTCCATCACGACCAATCTTTGTATTGAACTTCAGCGGCAATGCCATCACGTAATCCTTGATGCAAGCAATCTCGGCTGCTTTCATCAATCGCTCTTGGTTAACTTCCGCATCATCCACGGCAATGTTGCGCTCGATGCTCTCAGAGAAGATGACACCCTCTTGCATCACTACGCCGCATTGTCGGCGCCACCATTTCTTGTTGAGCTGGTTGATGTCGGTTTCGCCAATCGTGATTTTGCCTTCCAATACCGAATAGTAACCGAGCATCAATCGGATGAGCGTGGTTTTCCCACTACCCGATGCTCCCACTATTGCCGTCACCTTGCCTTGCGGGATATGAATATCCACCCCGTCTATCGTTTTTCGGAGAGCATGAGGATCGTACTTGAACATGATGTGGTCGATATGGATGCCATCCTCGGGATGGTCAATGTTCGTCTTCAATCCATCTTTGCCATTCTCATCATCCATCTGGTGAATCTCATTGATTCGCTCCAAACTAATCTTCACGTCCTGCACGGAATAGAAGAAGTTCATGAGTTGCTCCACTGGCGAGTTGAGCTGTCCGATGATATATTGCACGGCGAGCATCATACCCAAGGTCATCTGACCATGGATAACAGCTGTAGCTGCCACCACCGTCACCACGATGTTCTTCACCTCGTTGATAAAGATGCTTCCTGCCTCCTGTGTCTGCTGGAGTTTGAGGGATTTCTGCTGCACCTTGAAAAGGTTGACCTGAGTCTCCTCCCACTCCTTGCGCTTACGTTGTTCGCAATCCTGCAACTTGATTTCTTGCATGGAGGTGATAAACTCGTATGTTCTGTTGTTGTTGATGGCTTGCTGTTCGAAGAGTTCATAGTCGAGCACCTTTCTTCGACTCAGGAAGAGTGCCATCCAGCCACCATATAAAACACTACCCAACAAGAAGATGGTAAACACCACCTTATTATATATAAAAAGCACCACCGAGAACACCACAAAGGTGAGCATGGCGAAAGTGATGTTGAGCGTCTGCTGAGTTAGGAAGTTATTCACACGGCTATGGTCATTCATACGCTGCATCAAGTCGCCCATCAACTTTGTGTCGAAGAACGACATCGGGAGTTTCAAGAGCTTGATGAAGAAATCGCTCACCAAGGAGATGTTGATGCGCATGGAAATACGGAGCAAGCACCATCGACGGGCGAAGTCTATCGCTGTTCGACTGATGGTGAGCATCAACTGTCCCAAGAGAACGAGCCAGATGAATCCGATGTCTTGGTTCTTGATACCAACATCCACGATAGATTGGGTTAGGAAAGGCAACACAAGTTGCAAGGCACTTCCCACTAGCAATCCTAGAACTATCCAAGAGAAAGATTTGCGATATTTCTTGAAATATCCGAAAAGAAACTTGAAGGACCGTTGTTCCTTCCGCCTAACCTCCCCTTCCATCTGATAGGTAAAGAAAGCTGGAGTGGTCTCGAAGAACATGGCGATGCCCTTGTCCTCACCATTAGAGTGAGTGCTTATCCAATGCTGCTTGAACTCTTCCAAATTATAAGTTGTCTTTCCCTTACCAGGGTCAGCGATATAGAACTTCTTACCCTTCTTCACCTTATATAATACTACGAAGTGATTTTGGTTCCAATGAAGGATGCAAGGAAGCGGAGTCTCGCTTAGTTCCTCTATCGTAGCTCGCACCGAAACCGTTTGGAATCCCAAT
Source organism: Candidatus Segatella papionis (assembly GCA_002297965.1). Taxonomy (GTDB): domain Bacteria; phylum Bacteroidota; class Bacteroidia; order Bacteroidales; family Bacteroidaceae; genus Prevotella; species Prevotella papionis. The sequence continues at coordinate 41,105 of DBLF01000123.1, read as the reverse complement.
ATTTTTGCCGCCTCGTTGATGCCCAACATGGAGACCCCCTCGGTCGTAGCAAAACAAATCTTCGACAGAGAGTCCAATGAGTACTCCCTGCCGAAATATCTACATATCATTTGCAAGCATGTGATGCCACATTGCATGCTGTCGTGCTGATGTTCAATCTTTATATGTGCCATTACTAAAAATGAAAGAATATTGACATTAATATCGTTCTGCCTCGCAACTGGTATTGTTTGCTCATGCGAGTCAAACCCGAATAAACAGTGTAGCCATAGGTATGCTGATTGAAGAGGTTGAGAGCTGTAAGACTCAACTCTACTCCTCCCTTTAGACTATAACTTGTTGAAGCATCGGCAAGGAACAGGTTCTTGTGCTGATTCTCTGATACTTGGTTGCAATAATGCTCGCCTTGCAATTTGATGAACCATGGTTTGAGAAGATGGAGGTTGCAGGTGAGATTCTGGGCTAGGGATGTGGAGGAGGACTTGAAGTCGATAGTCTTCAAAGTCATACCGTCCTTACCCCAGTTGAACTCATAAGTGAAGTTCAACCAATCCACTGGTCGCCCATTCCATTTCGCAGTCAAAGTATAGTGGTCGGAAATGTATCGGTCGGAGGAATAATTTTCCCCTACGGAACTCTGCTTCATATTTCCCTCAAACTTCATATAGTCGAAAGCTACGCTCACCATACCATGCATGAATCCCAAACCCTTGCTCATTCTTCCACCAGCCATCAAGTTATTTGTCTTGCTCTTTTCTAGTACATAAGAGTTGATGATGTATTCGTCCACAAAATCACGGGCGGTTGTAAGATGGCTATTCATCCAACTCTTAGTTAGATAAGCATTGGCGAAGAAGGTAGCTAGAGGACGCTTGTAGTCCAAGGACAACGATACATTCTTGTTTCTATCAGCGGTATAATCCACCAAGCCACGATAAAGATTGCGATAATCGTGGAGTATCAGCCCTTGGTAAAAATTCTGCTCGTTTATCTCTCGCTGTGAGATGCCTCCCGACAAGGTGAGCTGCAAGCGAGAAGTGAGATAATAATTGATACTCAAACGAGGAGATACCTGCGCCTTGTAAGCGTTGTGAGAATCTGCCTCCAAATAGCTCTTATAATAATAAGGTGTATAAGCCACAGGCATTTGGAATCGGATATGCCAACCATGTTGGTTATACTCAGCCTCTGGCGAAGCATAGGCTCTCACGTAAGTCATACGCTCATCATTTCGCAGAGTATTTGAATATTCTGTTCGTTGATTATCTTGCTCTTCACTTTGCCCAATTCCTAAAAGACTCTCCATACCGTCCAAATGACTCTTCATAGTACGGCTCAATACCATCAGCCCCATTTTCATACTCACAGTAAAAGGTTTGAGGTAAAAGCCAAGCGAGGTATTAGTATGACTGAAGAAAGCTGCAGAACGAACCGACTGATATTGCGAGTTATCTCTTTGCGACAAGCCATCGCTTGCCAAGGCTTCGTTCTTTCGCTCCACCTCCAAGGAATGCGGGGTTATCATATAGGCATTGTAACTACTGAAAGTATAGGCTCGCTTGCCACTTCGCTGCAACAACTCAAACTTATCCGATACCTTATAGCTAGGCAGTTTTGCCATTTGCAGATTTGGATAAGAGCCAGCCATATTGAGGGAAATGTCATTCCAAGCCAAGTCGGTGGAGAGGCGGTTGGTAAGATACGACTTCTCACTGTTCGATGTCAAGGTAATGTCTGCCACCAATTTGTTTTGCTTCTGCTTGGCTTGTTCATCTTCCTCGTTCACAATGGTCGAGTCGTTGAGAAAATATTGTGTATTGCTCCGTGAGGAGGAGAACAAACGATCGTGGGTATAGACGATTTGCGAAGAGAGATCCGTGTTCTTGCCGAGTGCCCAGAGGTTGTTTGTAGTCAACACATGTGTTTGGTTCTTGCGAACACGAGAATCAGAAATGTCTGTCAGTCTATCGGGCGTTACATCTATGTAATCCTTCAACTGATAATTGTTTGATAAGACACCACTGCCATCATCAGAGAACAAGAGGTTGCCCTCACGTGTCACATCCGTACCTACATTGTTACTTTTGAAGGTATTGAGCGATTGTGTTTTCTTGGTAAATCGCATCAAAGCCATTTCGCCCTCACAAACATTCAATCCTGTACCTCCATCCTTTTGTTCAAAACCACCACCAACTTTTAGTGTTCCTACCAAACGACTTTTCGCTGATTCCTTCAGCTTGATGTTGATGGCAGGGTCTTGCGAGAACGACATATCTTCCAAAGCCTTGATAGGCTGATGGTTGGTCATCACCTCCACAGAGCCTACATCATTCTGATGGATATTATTGGTGGCAATAGAATAGCGTCCACCAAGCATATCATGGCCTTCGATATAAAACTTATTGATAGCCTTACCATTGTACTTAATTTCGCCATTGTCTGATACTTCCATACCAGGCATTTTCTTTAGCACATCGGCAAGGCTCTTGTCGTTGGCATCTGCAAAACTAGCCACGTTATAAGTGATGGTATCACCTCTTTGTCGAATGCTTGGAGCTTTCACCACGACATCTTTCAGTTTTGTAGCCTGCTCGGTCAAGAGTACATCATATTGGGCAGTATCCTTTGACAAAGGGATAACTTTCGTGGCATATCCCATCATGGAGAAATGCAGCACGTTGTTCCCTTCAGGCATAGCGTTAAGATTTATCTTATAACTTCCATCTTCTTGCGTCTTGGAAAATTTCAAAATTCTATTGCCCCCCTTTGGTCGGATAGTTACCATCACTCCCTGCAATCCCTTTCCTGTATAGGCATCCTCGACCTTACCCGACAAGGTAACCTGCTGGGCATAAGTTAAGGTATTTGCAAAAATCAAACATATTAATACTATCAACTGTCTCATACTTTTTCTTCTAGGGAATAAATCATACATAAATCTAGTAACACATAAGGCAAATCTGTTAGAGAATAACAAGAAGGAAAACTTCTATTGTTTATCCAGACCATAGGTACCTGCTTTTCATTTGCCATAGCTTCTAATTGCTTGTTAAATATTTCCAAAATTGCCTCTATATCCGTTGACGACACTTCAATCTTTGCCTGTAAGCCTTTTATTGATTTCTTCTTATACCAATATTTTAAAACTGCAAGTTTTCTATTCGTATCTTCACCACTAGCCAAATACCGATACAGATAGAGCTGAGGCAAATTTACTTCATTAACAGATGTGGCTTTCACCCCATCAAAGTAGATTTGCCAATTAATATAATCAGGATATTTATAAAGCAACTCTATCATTTCAAAGGCTACCTTCATACAGGTCTTACACCATGGACTCAAATAAGTTGTAATAGTCAACGGTGCTTTGGAGTTGCCAAGCGTTATTGAGTATTCATTTGACGGAAGCATCGATTTTGTCATAAAAAAATGTCCTAAAACACTCTGCATTCGTTTTATTCGCAATTCGTTTATTCTTGTAGAGAAAGTTTGTTGCTTAATATTAGCATAATATTCGCACATATAAAGGAGACCACTACTAACCAAGACAACCATCAGAAAAAACAATCCTTCATCTAACGGGACATATGAAGGAATACCACTAACAGGAAATGCCAATGCTCCATTTACAACAATAACACCCATTATCGCCAAGCATAAGAGACAAAACCGTCTAGCAAACAGTTGATAAAATATAGACACGATAGCTAACAGCAACAGTACTATCGAGGTCATAGACAACCAATCATAGATTACTGAAGGATTAGGACTACTAACAGCCAGCACTGTAGCCAAAGTACAAGAAATGAAATAAACAAACCCCATTCGTCCCAAATTAACCTTACGAAATAGCACACCCCAGCGTTCTAAGTCCAACTTCTGACAGTCAAACCTTGAATTGGCTATACAAAAATGTTCAAAAATATTATAATAAGGCGAAGAGGATTGTAGCATTACCCCTAAACAAAGAATGCCTCCCATCAAATCTAATACACAATTGACACTTGCCAACGCTGGCAAATGCAGATTGATTAAAACCAAAACTACTATACTAAGTAATAGAGAAAAATATAGAAAAGCCTTGAAACACTTTGTCTCTTGCTTTTTTCCTTTGATACTCTCTAAAGCGATAACAATCCCGGTCCATTCTTGCTTAAAATCACTTGCAGAAACTACTCTTTTAAGCCTTCCCTCATAATAAACGGCATAAGTCTCTGTTATTTCTTTCACAAAGACAAACGATTCTTTACCATCTCGGTTCAATTGTCCCAAGAATGGCTTACCCCATTTTAAAGTAGAATCATTATCAGCTCTAAACACAGTAGCCTTAGCCCCCAAACAAGTATAAGCCTGAACTATCGACAGTGCTGAAATATTCGTTGGACAAGACAACAAACATAATTGCAACTCCTCCACACTAAAATGTACAGAAGCTGCATTCAGATGTTTAGAAAGTATTTCCACCAAATAGGTTAAATCCGTTTTTCTCATTATACTATACTTATTCTCTTTCTATTAAGTCATACTTCAAGGCTTCATCTGCGATACCCAAAGATATTCCTGTAGAAGCCTCATCTATACTATTTTGATTTTTCAAATACTTGTTTTTAGACAATAAGAAAACTTTCCTACTTGTATGCTGGAAATGTTTAAATTTCTTGTCAAGTACGCCAAAAGTAATTGGTGTCGCCCTAACTTGTTGCATTCCATTGATACAAAAATAGTATTGCTTTCCCAAATCATATACTTCCATGATTAACCCAGGGAGACCACAAAATTTCCATGGGCCATCACTTGTAGGAATATCCAAGGCAAACCAAGCAGTCCATTGCCTTCCTCGGAAGTAGCAAGCTGCCTTTTGACATTCATAACCAAGAACAATCTTCATGCTATCACTTTCTATATTCCACTCCTGTGAGTTTAAAGAATCATCATAAAGATAATATTGCCCTAACAAAAAATCGGTAACAGTTACCTTTCCCTGCGGATAATTCTTGTAGATGGTTGCAGTCATTCTGCGGTGTGGTATGGCATTGTGCAATTGCTTTCCTTTCAATCCTTTCCCAATAGCTTCTGTCAAAAAGCTATCCCATTGTTTATCACCATTAGGAGCAGCCATCAAAGAGTCACACTGATAAGTATAATAACTATAACATTTAGAGCATTCAGCTCCGATTTGCAGATAAAGCAAGTCTTCCTTACGCTGTTGTTCTCCAGGCAGCGTATCCGTGAGATATTCATATGCATAGCTACACAACAAATTAGCAGCATCTATCTTCTTATTTTGTGCAAAACCAACAAGCCCGAAAGTCAAAAATAGAAATGCGAAACACTTTCTTTTCATGATTTCTCAATACAGGTTGCAGCCTACACTTCCAATAAAGCACAGGCTGCAACATTTGACATTACATGCAATTTCTATGATAAGCCTCAACGGCATTATCAAAGTTCTTATCATCCATTTCACACTCGCGCATCATCTTCTTGAGCTGAGCGCAATACTCTGCACGTGAGATGCCACCAGCAATAGCCTGCATCTCAAACAAATTCATTTTCTCCATGACTTTTATATTTAAAATTAAATAATACTATTTTTCTAATTTTATTTTACAAACATTCTAATGATTTATATTTCCATGATTTAGCCCCAACTTTTTCTATCTTTGGAATCTCTATACCCTGTAGTTGCGTTTGTGCCTGGAAATCTCCAAAAAGAAATTCATATTGTTTCTTCAAAAAACTTTTATATGTCGTCTTCTCAAACTTGTTGTTTCCAACGTAAGTCTTACTAAGGACAATCGGCTCTTTTGACACACTTTCCATACCAAGTAGTTTAAAAGCATGGCCATTATCTTCCGAAGTAGCCTCCATTATCAGTCCAGGCAATCCACATAATTTCCAAGGTCCATCAGTTATCGGAATATCCATAGCAAACCATGCCGTCCAACAATGACCTCGATAATGACAGACTGCTTTTTGGCACTCATGACCCAAGATAAATTTAGAAGAATCTTGCATTACCCAATTTTGAGCAAATAAAGAATCTTCATAAATATAATCTTGCAACAGTAAACCATCAGTTACCGTCATCTTTCCCTTTGGATAGTTTTTGTACACATAAGCTTTCATCCTTTTATGAGGCCATTCCGTTTTACTATTTATTGCCGCATTAATTTGCTGATGAAGTATTCTATCTCTGTTAGGAGAAGCAAATATCGAATCAACCTGCATACTATAATAACTATAGCATTTGGACACATTCTTGCCTATCAGGAGCACAAGCCAATCCTTAGCAGTTCTCCCAGACAAAGAATCCTCTACATAAGTATAGTCATATTGACATTTCAGATAAGCCTCATCTATTTCCTTTTGGGCATAACAATGCCCAATCCCAGCAATGGCGACAATTGTTAACGCCGCCAAATATAATATTTGGCGGCATAACAACTTATGCACAATACTTATTCCATGCATACTTGGCACCTTCTTTTGCACCATCATCCAAATCACAATTAGCCATAATTGTACCTAACTGCTTACAATACTCTTTCTGTGAGATGCCACCAGCAATAGCCTGCATCTCAAACAAATTCATTTTCTCCATAACTTTTTTCTTGTTTAAAATTAATATTCTATCTGATTCTATTCTCTTTCTATCAAGTCATAATTACGCTGAGAATCTGACGAATCCAGTGATATTCCTGTCATCGCCTCATTTATGCTATTTGAATTACGAAAGTAATTATATTTAGATTTTAGAAAATCTTTTCTTTCTATTTTTATCCGTTTTCGATTAAAAACATCAAATACAATAGGGGAGTCAGCTACTTTCTGCAATCCCTTTATACAAAAATATTGCTGTTTCCCTTTATCATATACTTCCATTATCAACCCAGGAAGACCACTAAACTTCCAAGGACCATCACTAATTGGAACATCCAAAGCAAACCATGCAGTCCAAAAACGGCCACGGAATTTACAAGTTGCCTTCTGACAGTTATAGCCTAAAATATTTTTAAGACTATCTCCGTCTATAACCCAATTCTGATTACCCAAGCTATCATCATATACATAATATTGAGACATAAGATAATCTGTCACTGTCATCATATTATCATGAGGATAATTTTTATAAATACATGCGGTCATTCGCTTATGTGGAAAAGAACTAGTCATATATCCTTCTCGCCTAATCGCTTCTTTAAACAATGCACGAAATTTTGCTTTGCCATCCACAGTAGATTTTAAAGAATCCGACTGATACGTATAATAGCTGTAGCATTTTGAGACATTCTTCCCAATAGTAAGAAAGAGCAAATCTTCTTCTTTCCTATCATTCTTTATTGTATCTTTCGAATAACAATAATAATAAGAGCACAAAAATTGCCCATAATCTATAACCTCATTCTTAGCTTGCAAACAAAGCCCATAAAAGAATAATACCGACATACTTATTAAAATCCTCATAACACCTAATTTTTAGAATGAACAGCCTCAATACCCGCTAAAAGATATTGAGACTGTTACATAGATTTCTACTTAGCAATTCTGTGCAAATGATTTAGCAGCCGCTTTCTTTTCACTTTCAGTAAAATTGCCCCAATTGTCTGCAATAATTGCGTCTAACTCTGCGCAATACTCTTTAGCTGAGATTCCACCTGCAATGGCTTGCATCTCAAACAAATTCATTTTCTCCATAACTTTTACATTTTAGAGTTTTATACCATGTTAACTATCTTGGAAGACTACGTGCTTCTCTGAAGGTACGCCTTTGAACAGTGAGGTCTGCAAATAATATCGTCGACTTTATTATTTTTCTTACTTCAATGACTATCCCCAAATGATGTCATTACCATCAGGTTCTTCGTCACCATCGATGTAAAACCATTTTCCATCAGGAGCACGCCACCAATAGCCGCCACCTAGAATTTGACTTTGTTCTTGCTTTTTTAATTTATACATACCTTATACCTTAGTTTGATTAATTTTCTGGCTGCAAAATTATCTCATTTTGTTCAAACCGCCAAACTTTTCACATCAAATCTCACATCATTTTTACCCCCCCCAGATTATGATGTAAAAATGATGTAAGAAAATGCACTTCTTTGAAAAATTATTTGTATTTTTGCATTTTTAAAGTTAAATATTAAAATACTAAGTATGAAAAAGTATTATAGCATAACAATTTTAGCTCTTTTTGTTGTTACCTTGTTACAAGGATACAATGTGTCTTTGCAATACAAGGACTATATCCATAATAAAACCGACAAGATAAACTCTGAACTAAAAGTTTCTATTGACGAAGAATATGCAACCCGAGCACACAAGAACAATCATTCACATAAAGATGGGAAGCAACGAGTATACTACAAGGTAATGTCAGAAGAAGATTTTCAGGAAGCAAAGCCTAAAAAGAAAGACATTATTGATTTTAACGAAATCAATATTCAAGATTTAAGAGACAAAGGTATCACTGAGACCGAATCCGAAGCTATGGGATTATTGACAAAAGATATACTTACTGCCAAGGGTAATCCTATCAATCTTAAGAAACTCTCCCAAATATTCAAAAAAAATCTAAATGAGGATTTTTCATATACCTTATTAATTTTAGACGAGAACAAAAAGGTCATTACGACTTATGGACAAACAAAGGATATTGAGAGTTGGCAAGCCAGCAAGCCTATTGCCATAGGTCTCAAACCTATTTGTTTTGTACAAGTTATGGTTGATATTACCCCATCTTCTTTCATCATAAATTCTGTAGAGACTCTAATCTCGTCCATACTGCTAGCCCTCATTATCGTCTTTTGCATAGGATACCAGATGACGGTTATCAGATACAAGGAAGACCTTCTGAGAAATCGTGAGGTTAGTCTTCATGGAACTGTACATGACCTGAAAGCACCATTGGCAAGCATTTTGCTAAAGTTGGGATTCATCAAAGATTGCATCAAGGATGCTGACTTGCAAAAGATGATAACTTCTTCTGAAAGACAAATTAAGCATCTTGCCAATACTATCAAGACGATACTGATTACATCTAAGGCTAGTGATAGCAAGCTAGTTATCAACAAAGAGCAAGTTGATATCATCAATCTAACGCAACTAGCGCAAGAACAAATAGACATCAACTATGCTAGCAAGCCACACACCATCGGTATCCACGACCATCGTGCAAATAATGCACCAGTGTATGCCGATAAGTATTTGATAGAAAATGTGATACACAATCTGATGGAAAATGCCGTTAAATACTCTGACAAAGAGGCAAACATTGAAGTAAACATCAAACAGGATGAACATTTCACCATTATCAGTGTATCCGACCATGGCATAGGCATCGACAAGAAATATCAAAAGAAGATATTCGAGCAGTTCTATCGCATACCTGCCACACATCATAAGAGCGGTTATGGCATAGGCCTTGCCATGGTAAAATATGCAGTCAAGGCACATGGCGGAACCATCAAGGTGGAAAGCGAACTAGGCAAAGGCAGTACTTTTACGTTCACTTTGCCGCTCAACAAAAGCTACAAATCGTAATGTAAGGAAAAAAAAATAAAACAAAAAATATGGAAAAGATAAAAGTACTATTGGTCGATGACGACCTGGATTTTGGCAACACTGCCGTCTTGCTGCTTCAAAAAGCAGGCTATGAAGTGTACTTTCAAAACACGCTGTTTGGAGTAGAAAGCCTTATCATGAAGTTGTCTCCTAACCTAATCATCCTCGATGTGATGATAGGAGAAGAGAACAGTTTGGAAAGAATCAACGACATCCGACTTGCCGCAGAAGACATCCCTATCATGTGTGTATCTTCATTACATGACCCAGAACTCAAAACTGAGGCTGCCGACAATGGCGCCATGATTTACATCGAGAAGCCATTCGACAGCAGAGAGTTTTTGGGATGGGTAAACCGCTATGCCAAGCGCAAAGATTTCAGCAATTCTCGCATGATAAACATAGGAGACTATACGTTGGATACTGACAGCCGCACGCTTTACCATCAAGGACTGAAAGAGAAGCAACTGGGCAATACTGAGTTTGCGACTCTCAAGCTTTTGTGGCTCAACAAGGGAGAAATTACCCCTCGCCAAGAACTCAAAGATACGGTATGGAAAGGAATACATTGCAGTGACGAAAGCCTCAACAATGTGATGTATAACCTGAGAAGATATTTTGAGAAAGATCCTTCCATCCATTTGGAGACACTGCGTGGCGAGGGATTCAAGATATGGATAGACTAGTAGTATATCCATATCTTCCCCATAACAGGTTTACCCCAAGTTTACCTTTTCTTCGATCTGTGCTGATACTTCTCATTCTGCCTGAATCCCGAAGTATTCATTCAGCTCGGCGATGGCGGCACCATCCGTATTCTGCAAGTCCCTCACCAGCTTGCCCTTCTCCAGCAAGAGGATGCGAGAGGAAATGTCGGCTACGAAGTTGAGGTTATGGCTGGAGATGATGACCGTAGTGCCCTGCTCCTTGCAGATGCGCTGAATCATATGGGCGATGGTCATCTGCGAGGATGGGTCGAGATAGTTGAACGGCTCATCCAACAGCAGCACCTTCGGCTGGATAATCATCGCCCCGATGATGCCCACCTTTTGGCGATTGCCCTGTGAGAAGTCACGGAGATACTTCTTCGTACCCATGATTTCATCGTGCATGAAGCCCTCGAACTGTGCCAAACGCTCCTTCAAGGTCTCATCGTCTATATGATAGACACTGGCGATGAAATCGAAGTATTCCTCTGGGGTGAGGAAGTCGATGAGGAATCTGCCGTCGATGTAACTGCCGGTGTATTCCTTCCAAACCTCACTCTCATTCACCTTCAGCCCGTCGCTCTCCACAAAGCCTTCATCTGCCTGTATGAGGTCGAGGATGAGGCGGAGCAAGGTGGTCTTGCCCGCTCCATTGTTGCCAACGAGTCCTATCAACTCACCATGAGCAATACCCAAGTGCTCGATGTCGAGGACGGTATTGCCATTGTATATCTTCTTGAGATTCTGTATCGTAATCATCTTTTTCTATGTTAAATGTTAAATGTTAAATTGGGCTTACGCATTCAATAGCAAGCTAGTTTTCCATAAACTTCTCCATTCGCTTATACCTATTCTTATAGAACATGGCAGCTATCTTGCCGATAAACCATTTGTGGATAAGCACTGCCACGAGCGCCATTGCCACACAAGAGATGCACCATGCCAGCTCGCCGAAGAAATAATAGATGACTGTTACCCCACCCAGCGGAACCAAGAAGGCGATACCAAAGAGGTTGATTTTCATGTTGGCTCCCTGCATGCTGAACATTGAGGAACTGAATATCTCCAAACGAGAGGAGAAAAGGCACGTAGGCAGATTGAAGAGATTGACAAACACCGCCAAGCAGAAACCAGAGATGAGCACGACGATTCCGACTCCTGCATCCAAGAACAAAAACGGAAGGGTCAACAACAATGCCACGGCACTCACCAACACATTGAAATAGAAACAGTTTGTCAGCATCTGTCCTATCTTTATCGGTTTCGTCATCAATCCCTGAAAGAAGTTTGCCTCCACGCCGAAAGTCCATTGCGACAAGACCACCGATGGCAGGAGTATCGCACCAACCACATACAAGGTTACCATCGCATCCTTTCCACCCATTTCGCTTGAGGCCTCCGAAGGAAGCAAGGCAAACATATAAGCATCAAACAGGAAAATGGCACTGATAAGTATCACCATATTGCGGATGCGCTTCGCCCTCATCGTACCGATATATTGCAAACTAAAGAGACTGATATGGTTGAAGCCACGGAACTTGGAGACCTTGCGCTTCTGCTCATTGTATATCTTCAGATTGTAAAGATAGACCACAAGACCAGCAAGCACAGCCCCTGCCAAGAAGAACAATCCTATCCACACCATCCATGTCGGGAAGAGCGAGGCGATGAACATATAGCCTATCAACACGGCAAACATACCCATCCAGCCCAGCACCAAAGGCCACTTGAGCATCCATTCGGTTGCCTTGCGATAGCAGGTGATGTAGATACCATCGATGAGAGAGAACGCCAAGAACAAGAAGAAACTAACCACCACCTGACCTGCCGGAAGCAAATAGATAAACACAGGCAGCATCAGCACAGGCAACACATAGTTCCAAAAACTCACCAAATTCGTGGTAAGGAGAAAACGGTTCCAGATACGTTCGGGGATAGGGCGAGACTTTACATAGTCGTCCATCGCCGTAATGTCGCGCTTCATCACCATCTTCATGATAATGTCGGGGATGAGCATACCGATGGCAATGCCCGCTCCAAGGGTGGCCGGCAAATCCTCGCCTTCCAGTTTTCCCCCACTCTCGGTAAAGCCATGGAAGAAGCTCACTCCCATCACCGCATAGAGAAAGAGGAGGTAGCAAGCTACGAAGGCATCTCGCTTGTGGAAGTTGCGGCGCTGCTGGAGCCACCACAGTTTGATAAGTAATTTCAGCATAAACTATTCGTTTTACTTTTAAATTGGTTTATTTGCTGCAAAGGTACACAAAAATATCCTATTTTCCTTTTAATTTGACGGAAATAACTTAAATATAACATAAATCTAGCAAAAGATAAGAGAAGCCAAACCTTCTTCTCGAAGTAAAATAGAAAAGTAAAAATGAAAGCAGCACCTCCTTCGCGAAGATGCTGCTTGGTCTAAACTAACATTAACTCATGTATCAACTATTCATCAAAACTTAAAAATCTAGTTTGTCTTTACAGGCAGGATGTTGCCTTCCTCATCATAGAAGAGAGGAGCCACCTTCAAGCTACGAAGCCACGTGGTATCGTTGGAAGGCACGCAGTCGTGATGGAACAGATACCACTGTCCCTTGTACTCACAGATACTATGATGGGTGGTCCAGCCTACCACAGGTTCCAAGATAACACCCTTGTAAGTGAATGGTCCGTAAGGATTATCGCCTACCGCATAGCAGAGATAATGGGTGTCGCCCGTAGAGTAACTGAAGTAATACTTGCCCTTATACTTGTGCATCCAACTTGCCTCGAAGAAGCGATGTGGATCATCGGCTGGCAATACCTTGCCCTCCTCGTCAACGATAACCACAGGCTTTGGCATCTCGGCAAACTGTTGCACGTCATCGGTCATCATTGCTACCCGTGATGGCAGCGGATTCTCCTTGCCTTCTGGTAGGTGCTCGTCCTTGAGCGCCTTGTTGTCCTTGTACCACTGGAGCTGACCACCCCAGATGCCACCGAAGTAGCAATAAATCTTGCCATCATCATCCTTGAACACGCAAGGGTCGATGCTGTACGACTTGCGGATAGGGTCGGCATTAGGAACGAATGGTCCTTCCGGCTTGTCGGCTACTGCCACACCGAGATGGAACACGCCATTGTAATCCTTTGCCGAGAAGATGAGATAATACTTGCCATCCTTCTCAACCACATCGTTGTCCCACATTTGCTTTTCTGCCCATGGCACATCTTTCACATCGAGTATCACACCATGGTCGGTCACCTCGCCATTCATCACGTCATCCATCGAGAGCACGTGATAGTCCTTCATCTGGAAGTGGCCACCATCATCATCGAAGCTCTCGCCACTGTCCCAGTCATGGGATGGATAGACGTACAAGCGACCGTTAAACACATTGGCAGATGGGTCTGCCATATAATCCTTTGGGAACAAATATCTTGCTTTCATATTATTTTTATTTATATACCTTTTCTATTATAAGTGAAGAGAAGAAATAAAAACTTCTAACCCCTAACTTCTAACTTACTCAAAGAGCTTCACAATATCCTTTACCACTGGCTTCACCTCGTTGTTGCGATCGATGAGCAGTGGATAATTGGTTCTGCCTGGGATAGGCCAGCCATTGAGCCAAGACTGACCATCGTTGACACCCCAGAAAGTAACACGGCTGATGACATCCTTGTGACGCTCGATAATCTTGAAGAGGTCGAGGTAACGCTGGTTGAAAAGCTTCTGTCCCTTCTTGTCAAGACCATTCACGTATGGATTGTACTTCTTCTGAAGTTCAAACTTCTGGCTGATTTCCGCACCACCAAAGCCCTCTGGGTTAGGCAACATGTTCACATCCAACTCGGTCATCATCACCTTGACACCCTCAGCGGCGAAAGCCTCAATGCTCTTCTCATACTCGGTATAATCAGGATAGTCGAAGCCATTATGGCTCTGCATACCGATAGCATCGATGCGTAGTCCCTTTGCCTTCAAGTTGCGAAGAATCTTGCAATAAGCTTCACGCTTGGCAGGTTTCGCCATCGAATAGTCGTTGATATAGAGTTCTACATTTGGGTCTGCCTCATGGGCAAACTGGAATGCCAGTTCAATGTATTCAGGACCTATAATCTTATAATACAAAGACTGGCGATAACTTCCATCGTCCTCGATAGCCTCGTTTACGACATCCCAACCTTTCACTTTACCTTTGTAGTGGGTAACCACGGTCATGATGTGATTGTACATACGACCGATGAGCACCTCACGGCTCACCAAGTTGCCCTTGCTGTCGGTAAACATCCACTTAGGTGGTTGGGAATGCCACACGAGGCAGTGACCAATCAAGGTCTTGCCGTTCTTCTCTGCCCAGTCGGCGAGCTTGTCGCCATCGGTAAAGTCGAAGCGGTTTACCTCTGGATGATTCACCTCACCCTTCATACAGTTCTCCGCCACAACCTGGTTGAATTGGCTCTTCACCACAGCCTCGGCAGCAGGGTCGCTTCCGTCAGCCAAACTTGTATTGACGGCAGCCCCCACCAAGAAGTACTTTCCCATCGTCTCCTGGAAAGTAGGGATAGGAGCCTTGTTTCCTTTCTGTGCGAAAGCGGCTGAAGCGAGCATCAAGCCCAAAGCCAAAGTCGTTATCTTCTTCATATCAATTCAATTATTCTAATCTTAATTTCTGTCTAATATTTATAATTTGCAATTTCCGATATTTTCCATTTGAAACTTCAGTTTCAAATGGAACCCATCATTTATCTAAGCCTCAGCCTTATGACGAGCCTCAATCTTCTGGTTGATGTCGTCGATGACCTCATCGGTAAGCTCATACTTCGAGATGATGAACATCGCAAGCAGCAACAAGGCTGCCGGGATGACACATACCAACCAAAGGATACCCTCCTGGGCAAATGGAGTCTGCTCCACACTCTTAGGGTTATAAGCCACGTAAGCAAGGATGGCAGGAGCCACCACGCTACCCAAGGTCATACCTGCCTTGAAGAAGATACCTGTCAAGGCATTCACGATACCTGCGATGCGCTTGCCGCTCTTGTACTCACCATAAGAGATGACCTCTGGAACCAATGCCCACATATAACCAGTTGCCACGATGACACCCGTTGACTTCACAAACTGGGCGATATAGACAAGCGTCATGCTTGGCTCGTCCATCTTAGCCACGAAGTAGAGGAAAGCCATACCCACGATGGCAATGCCCAGGAACACGTAGAACATATTCTTCTTGCCGATGGCACGCTTGATCATTGGCACCAATGGCATAAAGATGAACGAAGGTGCCGAGCCCAAGCCCATGAAGATGGACAACTGCTCGGAAGTACCATGCATATTGCTATTCATAAAGTAAGCACCTGCCGCATTACCAATAGACATCATGGCGAAGGCGGTGATAAAGAAGAAGGCGATGATACGCAAAGGACGGTTATGGAAGAACTCCATCCAGAGGTCACTAATCTTCACATTGGCACTCTCCTCGGCATTCATCACGACACGCTCCTTGCACTGAGAGAAACAGAAGAGAAGCAATGCCAAGCCCACCACTGCATAAATGGTCATGGTGGTGAACCAAGCCACAGGGTCTTTAGGCAGGCCATCAGCCTTCTGGTCGGTAAAGTAAGCTATGAGCAAAGGCAGACCTGAACCCACAGCCAATCCGCCGCAGTTTGCCATGAACATACGCACGGATGTCAAGACGGTGATTTCGTCGGTGTCACGAGTAAGCGATGAGTTCAAGGCACCGTATGGCACATTGATAAAGGTATAGAGCAACGTCATCGCTATATAAGTAATGTACGCATAAAGCAATGACGGCGCAAAGCCATTCCAGAAGCACAAGATGGCAAATCCCGAAAGTGGAATGCCCACGAAGACAAGGTAAGAGCGATACTTACCCAACTTTGGGTTGTGCTTGTCGATAAGGGCACCCACGATAGGGTCCCAAATTACATTTGCGATGTTTCCCACCGTGAACATCACGGATACATCGACGGCATCAAGTCCATAGATGTCGGTGTAGAAGAACAACAAGTACATACATGTGGTCTGGAAGATAAGGTTTTGCGCCAAGTCACCAGAGCCAAATCCAATGCGTTGTAGCCAACTTAGTTTGTAGAATCCCTTGGATTCCTGTGAAGTCTGTTCCATATTTCTTTATTTTTTATTTCAGTTTTTCTGCGGCAAACTTGCCCATTGCCTCATAGCCCTTTGGGTTAAGGTGGAGCCAGTCGTCGGAATATTCTTTCTTCAAACGCTGTGGGTCTTGAGGGTCACGAGCCAGCTCATCGAAGTCGATAACCTCGTCGAAGTATCCACTCTTTCTGATCCACTCGTTCACGGTCTGGCGGATTGCCTCATGCCAGAAGGAATACCAACCGTTGCCCTTGGTTGGGGTGATGGTGGCGCCATACACCTTGATTCCTTTCGCCTTCGCCTTGTCAACAAGCACCTTGTAGCAAGCTATCAGCGTATCAGCCACATGCTCGTAGTTTTTGCTGGAGCAACCGATGTCGTTGGTTCCCTCGAAGATAATCAGCTTATCCACACCTGCCTGTCCGAGGATGTCTCTGTCAAAACGTTTCATGGCAGGTTCGCTCAGACCTCCCTCTACCACGCAGTTGCCACCGATGCCTAGATTCAGCACACCGTATGGTTTTTCGGCGTTAAGAGCATCCGATAGGAAATCAGTCCAGCGGTTCTGCATATTGGTTGTACTACCACGACCATCGGTGATGGAATTACCGAGGACTGCCACCACAGGAGTCGTCTGTTCGGTCTTCACTTCGATGGCAGACAGGTTGTACCAATGATCCACCTTCTCTCCATCATCAAAAGACTTGTCCATCGGTTTGGCAGTTTTTCTCAAACCATTCACAATATAAGAGGTGGTGCGAGAGCCACGATGGGAAGTTGCGTTCTCAGGAGTCTGCTTGCCATAATCGATGGTAATGCTCAATCGTTGTCCTGCCTTCAAAGCATACTTCAAGGCATCGGAATAGATAGCCTTACCCGGTTGGATAGTTACATTCTTCTTTCCACCAAAGCTCAGGTATTTGACGGTTTTACCATTCACGAACCAATTGCAGTCGCCATCCGTGTCTGCCACATAAACCGACTTGATTTCCACAGGCTGCTTGCTCTGCTCGTTGCTGAGTTTCAAGCGGAGTTCCTTGCCTCCTAAAGAGACGTGTACCACTTGCCGGCACGAGCGGTTGCTCAAGCTTTCCTTAGGCATGTCGCCCTTTCCTGTCCATTCCACTGCAGTAGCCCATGTGCCTTTCCACACATTCTGCGCAAAGGCTGTCATACTAGATGTGGCGAGGGCAAGAGCCAACGAAAAGATTCTGATGGATTGTTTCATCATTATTCTATGCATTTGCTTATTCTTTATAGTCGTTTGCTTAGTCATTATTGTTATTCACTTAGTTATATGTTACGTTATTATATGTTACGTTGTCTTTAGATGTCATCAGTTGTTTGACGATGCAAATTTACTAAAAACTATTGAAACCCAAGTACTCCAAAAGTAACAAGAACTTTCGCCTATGTTTCATCCGGCAAAAAGAAAAGAAAATAGACAGACAAACCAAAGGAAACGAAACATATTGTTACACCAATATTTGCTGATTTCATCGTTTTTTATTACTTTTGCAGACATAACAACTTACATATTAGACAAGCAACAAATAACTACAAATAATAACAATAAACTACTCTTATGAAGAAATACTTGATTGCATTATGCCTGATGCTTGCCTCGCTGCAAGCCATGGCACAAGCCGATGGTTCGGCACTTTGGTTGGGCAAGGCTTACGCCAAATCCTGCCAAGTTTCAACTACCGCCGACGACAACGCCACCGTGAGAATCGCTCGCCAAGAGCTAGAAAATCATTGGCGCGGAAAGCAAGTGGAACTGAAAATAGACAAAAGCCTCAACCTCGGCGAAGGCTACCAAGTCTATGCCCGTCCTGCCCACCAAGGCGACAACATTGAGTATGAAGCAACCATCACAGCCAGCTCCCCTATCGGACTGCTCTATGGTGCCTACGAGCTGATTCGCCTGCAAGACACCGATGCCTACAACACGGGCAGCGGCAAACAGCAGAACTTCGGAAAGACCATCGACGAGACCGAGCAGCCACAAGTGGGCTTGCGCATCTTGAACCATTGGGACAACCTCGATGGCAGCATCGAACGTGGCTATGCAGGCAAGAGCATCTTCAAGTGGGAAGAAATCAAACTCGACAAGAGCGGAAAGGCAAAAAGCATCAGCAAGAGCCTCCACGACCGCCTTATCGCCTATGCTCGTGCCAACGCATCGCTGGGAATCAATGGTAGCGTGCTCAACAATGTGAACGCATCCCCCAAGATGATGACAGCCGAATATATTAATAAGGTGAAAGTCATCGCCAACATCCTCCGCCCTTACGGCATACGAGTCTATCTCAGCATCAACTTCGCATCGCCGATGGCACTCGGCTACACCAAGACCGCCGACCCGCTCGACAAGAAGGTGCAACAGTGGTGGCAGAAGAAAGCCAAGGAAATCTATGCGGCAATTCCCGACTTCGGCGGTTTCCTTGTAAAAGCCAACTCAGAGGGGCAACCAGGACCGGGCGACTACCATCGCACCCACGCCGACGGAGCCAACATGCTGGCAGATGCCCTAAAACCATACGGCGGCATCGTGATGTGGCGCAGCTTCGTATATGGAGCCAACCACAAGGGAGAAGACCGAGTGAAACAGGCTGTGAGCGAGTTCAAGGACATGGACGGCAAGTTCCACGACAATGTCATCCTGCAATCCAAGAACGGTCCACTCGACTTCCAGCCACGTGAGCCATACGCCCCAATCTTCGACAACATCAAGCAGACCCCGCAGATGGCAGAGCTACAGATTACCCAGGAATACCTGGGGCAGAGCAAGCACCTCACCTATCTCGCCCCGATGTGGAAAGAGTTCTTCGATTTCGTAAGCCCGAAGAAGCTGAAGGGCATCGCCGGAGTGGCAAACATCGGCGACGATGCCAACTGGTGCGGTCATCCTTTCTCGCAAGCCAACTGGTACGCTTTCGGTCGCCTAGCGTGGAATCCTTCGCTTAGCGCCGAAGAGATTGCCCACGAATGGCTCGTGCAGACCTATGGATGCGACGACGAGAAGTTTACGAAACCCGTAGAGATGATGATGCTCACCTCGCGAGAGGCTTGCGTCAACTATATGATGCCGCTAGGTTTGCACCACATCTTCAAGTTCGACCATCACTATGGTCCGGAACCAGATGGTTTCATCGCCAGCTACCCTTTGGAATGGTGCCCTGTGTATTACCACAAGGCAGACACCCAGGGCATCGGTTTCGACCGCAGCAGCAAGGGCACGAATGCCGTAGGCCAGTATCCCGAGCCTTATCGTAGCCTCTACGACAACATCGACACTTGCCCCGAGGAATACCTCCTTTGGTTCCACCATGTGGCATGGAACCACAAGATGAAATCGGGCAGCACCCTCTGGCAGGAGCTTTGCATGCGCTACAACATGGGTGTATCTATGGTAGAAGTATATCGTGACTTCTGGCACACCTCAGCGAAGCCCTATATGAAGGGACACGAGCAAGAATGGGCGCATACCGACTCGCTCCTCAATGTGCAGCTCGAAAATGCGAAGGAGTGGAGAGACGTTTGCCTGAAATATTTCCAGACCTTCTCGAAGATGGAAATCAAATAAAAAGACAAATCAGCCACGAACGCGCAAAAAAGCGTTTCGTGGCTGATTTGTCATAGGAAATCAGAAAACAACCTGATTATCAAGATAATACTTTTACACAATCGGCCCATATTTTCCACATAATCAGCCACGAACGCACAAAAAAGCGTTTCGTGGCTGATTATTTTGCTAAAAAGCTTGCAAGGTTCTCAAAAAATAACTATTTTTGCAGTCGAATATTTTAAACGAAGAGCAATGGCAAAAATAATAGGCAGAAAAATAGAACAACAGAGACTCAGCCACCTTCTTGATTCCAAGGAGGCAGAATTTCTTGTGGTGTATGGTCGTCGTAGAGTTGGAAAGACATTCTTGATTCGCAATTATTTCAAGGAACAGTTTGCTTTCTACCATACAGCGCTATCCCCATTGGAATTAGAAGATAAAGAACTTTTGCAAGCGCAGCTTCAGAACTTCGCATCTTCTTTGCGAAACTATGGGGCTGAGATAGATGAGGTTCCAACAGATTGGCTGTCGGCATTTGACATACTCATCGAACTTTTGAAAAAGAAAGAATCCACAGAAAAGCAAGTTGTTTTCCTCGACGAAATGCCTTGGCTTGACACCCCAAAGTCTGGTTTTATCACAGCCTTTGAGCACTTTTGGAATGGTTGGGCAGCAGGACAAGACAACTTGCTACTGGTAGTCTGTGGTTCTGCTACAACTTGGATAGTCGATAAATTGCTTGCCAACAAGGGAGGATTATATAACCGTGTGACTCGTGAGATGCACCTCTCGCCATTCACTTTGGCAGAGTGCGAGGAGTATTATCGGGAACATCAGATTGTAATGGATCGTTACGACCAAACCCAATGCTATATGGCGATAGGAGGCATACCTTATTATATGTCGTTCATTGAGCCAGGTATGAGTCTAGCTCAAAACCTAGACCATCTATTTTTCTCCAAACAGGGAAAGCTGACATTGGAATTCAATCGTCTTTTTGGTTCCATATTCTCTTCTCCTCAACAGTACAAGCAAGTGATACGCTTGTTGGCAAACTACCGTGAAGGCCTAAAACGAGAGGAAATTGCCAAGGAATTGGGGCTATCTTCGGGAGGTACATTAAGTAAGCTTTTGGAAGCCTTGGTGGTAAGCGATTTCGTTACCCGATATACCTACTTCGGCAAATCCAAACGTGAGGTCTATTATAAGCTCACCGATTTCTATTCACTCTTTTATATTCGTTTTGTAGAAAAGCAAAGAAAGACAAATCCTGAGTTTTGGCAAAACAATCAGCAGTCAGCCTCAGCCAATGCCTGGAGAGGATTAGCCTTTGAGGATGTTTGCATGGTCCATTCCGAACAGATTCGCCGAGCTTTGGGAATCGAAGGCATTCAGGTAGATTTCTCTCCTTGGCATTATGTGCCAACCGATAAAAACGAGAAAGGTGCGCAAATAGATCTACTCATCAATCGCTCGGACAGAATCATCAACATCTGTGAGATGAAGTTCTGCGTGAGCGACTATCGCATCGACAAGAAGACCGATGCCAATATCAGGAACAAGATACAAGTGGTGATGGACAAAGTGCAAGGACGCCGAGCAATACATCCTGTCATTGTCACGACCTTTGGGCTAGTACCCAACGAGTATAGCTCCAGGATTCAACGAGTGATAACCTTGGACGACTTGTTTCAAAAATGAATGATTACAGAAACTCAGCCTAGATGAAATAAAAAAGCTTCTAAATTAAGATAGAATGAAAAATTTAGATAAAGGTGTACCCACTTGCGCTGCTCGATGATTGGGGCGATGCAAGTGGGTACACCTTATTATATATACAAGCAAATGCTTACTGCACAACCTTCTTGCCATTCTTGATGACAATGCCATGGTAAGAGGCATCTACCTGCTGACCGTTGATATTATAAACCTTTGCAGATTTAGACTTGGCTGGAGCGGAAATGACGGAAGAAATGCCTGTGGTCCAAGTATCGTCGGCAATACCTTCTCCTACGGAAGCCAGCTTTCCATCTTTTATCGTAACCATATAGCTATTAGCTGTACCCTCAGGTGTACGTATCAATCTCCAATCGGATTCTTTATCGCATTTTGAGGCTACATAAGTTCGATATTCACCATCAGCCAATGTCGTTGGCAGTTTGAATACACCACCGATGGTTACTCCTGAACTGGCATCATTCACATAATAATAAGTGATAGCCTTATTGATATGAGTGGTCTGCACTGGGTATTTTGTTCCATCAGCAGATTCCATGACCACGGCAATATCACCCGTGAAGTCGTCACCCGTCTGGTTGTAAATCTTACCAGGCTGAACACTCAGCAATGTAGCGACCTTGCTCACCTTCAGCTCTTTCTCTGAGTAAAGACGAGACTCGTATTGCAAGCATGCCTTAGGAGAAATACCAATCAGCATATCTTGCCCTTCACTAAACTGGAAGCCGGATGGGTTCAGCAAGGCAATGTCGAAGTAGCCATTGCCACCTTTAGGTCCCCATCCCCAATTGATGTGTACCATGCCTTCTGCATCATACCCATCAAGCACGAAAGCATGACCGCCGTTTTTCTCATCATCTCCAGTATAATAGATAGGACGCTCATTATTCAACTCCGTATAGATGTACTTCATCCATTCCTCGGCTGAATAGAAAGAACGATTCAACCAATTGATGTTCTCATTGTAGCAGAAATAATTGATTAAACCATAGCGAGCTTCCCTGGACATTGCACCAGAGCCGGACTCAGTGTATTGCATATCCACGGAAACACCAACGGCTGCCATCAACTGTGCTACGGCGTTAGCCTGGACATCTGTGTAATCTTTCTGAGAACCATAATCCAGCAGCATATTATCCCAATCGAAGGTGGTGTTCTCGAAGTCGCAACTCAGCAATCTACCATCTCCCACTGCTGGAGTAAAACTGTACTGATGGCTTCCCTTACCCTTTACAGGATACTTGTGATAATACATAATCTGCGACAATGCCGTAGCCACACATCCTGAAGGATAAGCCTTGCCCTTGGAAGTAGTAGGGCAAAGATTATTATAAGGCTTGTCTTGTGCCCAAAAGGTCTTGCACAGAGGTGCGACAGCCTCCTTGAAGTCTCCCTTCGGAATAACCAAGGCTCTTGTCACGGCAGAGCCCTTCTGCACATTTGTCTTCATCGCTTCTGATGCTGCTTGAAGATACCAAGCCAAAGAACTGTTGGTTGCTGCATCAAAAGGAGAATCTGCATAGCCAATAACTGCGTCAAAAGCATCATCATTGCTCAATACGACGAAACGGCTGTCATCGCCCAGCACCGTATAAGTGTCTGATGACTGCAACAAATGGAGTGGTTGCGCTGTCACGCCACGAGTCTGTAGCTGAACATTGTTCAACACCGAAGCAGCGATAGCCTGCTTCTCGTCCATAGTACGCTCCTTCGCCTCAACCCCGTTGAGGAAGAAAGCTACGGCCAACGTTAAAGTAAAGAATCTTTTCATAGGCTAAGAAATGAAAAAAGCCAGATGGGCATAGTCCATCTGGCTTGATAATTTATTTTAAATTAGAGATTTGGCTTCTCATCGAATACGAAGTCATCTTCGAATGTACCAAATGAACCTGTTCCAGGAACAAAGTGATACAATTGCATCTTGACCAAACCTGTCTTTGGGTCGTATGTACCAGCGACACCAGAACCTGAGCCATCTGCTGCTGCATCACCGTCGGCGTTACCTATTACATAAACGTCGCCATAAGAAGGATGAGACCATGCTGCCTGAGGAGCAACTGTCACCACATTCTTTTCACTGATAGAGAATACGATGTCGTACTCATATCCATTCTCTGGATCAGCAGGAATCATAAACTTGCCAGCGCCAATCTGATAGCAAGGAGTTTGAATCTCGAATCCCACACCCTGTGATATGTAGGTACCACTATAAGCCTGGTAGCGAGTGATGGAATAGTCGAGCACGGTAGCTGCGTAATAGTACTTCTCGGCATCCGCAATCGCAATGCGAGTGCTTTCAGAGGTACCAGTTGCGATGTTGAAGGTTACCTTTACCTCTGCTGTCTTCTGACCAGCTGCGAAAGAAACGCTTGCAGGCACTGTGAACTTATCGTTGCTGCTAGACAAAGTTACAGTCTGTGCCTCTGTAGAATCTACACGAGATACCTGGAAGGTGAAGCTCTGCTCTGCCGTAGGCAAGTAAGAAAGGGTTGTTGAACCCTCGCTTACCAAGAACGCATTGCCACCCAACTCTGTCTTAGAAGCTGGTGTATAGTCGTATTCGTCTGTACAAGAGCTCAAACCGAGGGTAAGAACACCGAGCAGCGCTATAAATGTATATTTAAAAAACTTGTTCATAACTTTTTTAATCTTTTATATTACTATAAAGTGTTATTACTCTGTCCAAGGGGTATATTTACCAGATGGATCTGGGTTGTTCCATCCCTTGAGAGCTGTATTGTTCTCTGCCTCTGTACGATAGATTACAAAGTTGGTAAATGCAGGACGACCGTTCGTATTGATGCGGCAACCCACAGCATGGTTAGTGCCCTTGTAACCACGAGTCAAAGAATAGCCCAAACGCTTCATATCGAAGAATGTGATACCCTCACCCCAAAGGTCGATACACTTCTGGAAGTAGATTTCCTTGATGATGTCGTCCTTGCTTGTTGCGTCACAAGTATATTTAGGGTCACGAGTTCTCATAAACATCTCCAAGAGT
The DNA here is from genome assembly GCA_002297965.1 of Candidatus Segatella papionis. Classification (GTDB taxonomy): domain Bacteria; phylum Bacteroidota; class Bacteroidia; order Bacteroidales; family Bacteroidaceae; genus Prevotella; species Prevotella papionis. The sequence goes on along the minus strand of DBLF01000123.1, from coordinate 16,404 downwards.
TCCTTGCCCTTGGCAGGATCCTGCTGTGCGGCAGCCTCCATACGGATGTAGTACATCTCCTCTACACGCATGATAGGGAATGCTGTTGCGGCAGCGATAGAAGGAGTAGTCATATCGCCCTTGTTAGGACGGAACTTCACGGATGCCAAGGCTGGCATGGATGCACCATAAGTCTTGTTGACGAAAGACACCTTGTCGGCGATAGGAGAACCAGCAGGAGCTACCCACTCCAACTTACGGAAGTCGGTATCGTTCAAGCGGTTGTAAGCCAAGGTATCAATCTTGATGAAGTCGCCAGTACCACCACCGCAGTAACCAAAGGATTGCTCGTTGCACATCCAAGACTCCCAGTTGATGATACCAGTGATAACCGCATCATCCTCGGAGGTCTGCTGAGAACCCCACATAAAGTCAGACAATGTGTTGAAACCTGTTGTGGCATTCAAGCACTGTGCCTGGGTCATAGGCTGCACCGAAGAGTTCTTGATGGCATTCTCTGCCGCAGTCTGAGCCTTGGCATAGTCGCCCTCCCACATATAGAGGCGGGCCTCCAAACCATATACACAGTCTAAGTGTGGAAGAGTCTTCTCGTCCAAGGTCAACTTGCCGATGTTCTGCTCAGCATACTCCAAGTCGCTCTTGATGAAGGCAATCAAATCTTCCTTTTTCACACGTGGGTTGTTACGTGCTTCTGTCTCGCTCATGCCTTCTTTTACGATAGGCACGGTCAAACCAGTAACGTCGTTGCCATCTGCATTAACGCCAGAGGTAACATCTGTAGGCAAGTACTCGTACATACGACCGAGGTCGAGGTAAGCGAGCGCACGGAAAGCCTTGGCTGCTGCAATGTAACCCTTCTGCTCGTCGGTGGCAGTCTCCTCGTTGATGGTAGAGATTACATTGTTGGCAGTCTGGATAAACTTGTAGTAGTAAGTCCAAACATAGTTAGAGCGAGCAGCATCTTGGCTAAGAGCTTCGCACTGTGCCCATGGAGAGTACCAGTCGTAACCAGATCCTCCTGTTACGAAAGGCTCGGTCAGTGTGGCGCGGATACGAATCATAGAGCCATAGCCGAAGTTGAAGTCGTATCTCGTTGGGCTATAGAAATCCATGTTCAAGTTGTTGAAGAACGCTGGCATTGCCATCACCAACCCCTCTACTGCAGATGCAGACTGACTTACTTGGTCAGATGTTGCCATATCGGTAGGCTGGGTCTCGTCGATACATCCTGTGAATGTGGAAAGACTCGCAAAGGCCAGACCTACACCTAATATTGAATTCTTTATCTTAATCATAATTGTATTTCTAAATATTATATGAGTTTAGAATGTAAGTGTGATACCACCCGTGATGGTGCGAACGCCTGGATAGTAAGAAGCGTTGCCTGATGTCAGGCTGGTGCGTGGGTCGAGACCCTGGCGCTTTGACCATACCCAAACGTTGTTTGCCTGAGCGTAGATGCGCAAGTTGCTCAAACCGATCTTGCCTACCAATGCCTTAGGGAATGTGTAACCCAAGTTGATGTTCTGGAGGCTCAAGTAAGAAGCGTTGGTCAACCAGCGGTCTGATGTAGAAGCCATGTAAGTGTCACCATACTGCAAACGTGGGATGTTGCTGTTCTTATTCTCTGGGGTCCAAGCCTTCAAGAGATCCTCATGCAGGGCCATACCACGGATAGACTTACCACTGGCGTCCATTGCACTCTGGTAGTCGTTGTCATAGATTTGACCACCAATCTGATACATGAAGTCGATAGAGAAGTCGAAGCCCTTGTAAGCTACGCTTGTTCCGAAACCACCAAATACATCAGCCAAGGCTGTGCCACACAAGTAGTAGTCTGCCTCAGAAGAGTTCTTGGTAGTTGTTGTACCCGTTACATTACCATCCTTGTCCTTTACATTCTTGTAGTAGAGAGCCTCACCAGTCTCGTGATCTACACCTGCATACTTATGGAGGTAGTATGTGTACATAGGCTCACCCTCGCCGATGAAGTAGTCATTATTGGTGTAACCCTTCACGCCATCCACGGTAGTAGTCTTCTTTGCCTTTGGCAAATAGCTTACGTAGTTGTGGTTGTAAGTGATGTTCATGTTGGCACTCCAAGTGAAGTCGCGGGTGCGGATGATGTCACCGTTCAAAGTAACCTCAAGACCATTGTTGATCATGTCACCTACGTTGTCATAGTAACCGCTGTAACCGAACGACTTTGGCAATGAGAAGTTGAAGAGCATATCGGTGGTCTTGCGAGAGTAGAACTCTACGGTACCGTTCAAGCGATTCTTGAAGAGTCCGAAGTCAACACCTACGTTAAACTCGCCTGTGGTCTCCCAAGTGATGTTCTTGTTACCATAGCGACCTGTTGGTACCAATGACACAGAACCATTAGAGTTTACGATATCGTAGTTTGTAGAGTAATGGTAATATCCCAAAGTAGCACTTTCTATATTGTCATTACCTACCTGACCATAGCTCACCTTGAGCTTCAAGTCATCTACCCAGTCGGCCTTGAAGAACTTCTCCTTGTTGATAACCCAAGATGCACCGAGAGAGTAGAAGGTACCCCAGCGGTTCTCCTTGGCGAAACGTGAAGAAGCATCACGACGCAAAGAAGCATCGAAGAAGTAGGTGTCGTTGTAATCATACTGTACGCGACCGAAGTAACCCTCGTTGTTATACTCGCGGGTATAAGAGTTGGTACCACCTACCAACACGGCACTTGCCAACTCGTCGTTAGCAGGGCTATACTGATTAGTCTTGTTACCATAGAGGTAAGCGTAGCTTTGGTTGTAGTACTCATGACCGAGCATCACAGCCACAGAGTGCTGACCGAACTCGTGAGCCCAGTTCAAACGCTGCTGCAAGTTATAGTTGAAGTATCTCGAGTGATACTTAGAAACCATACCGTTAGAAGATGCGTACTGACCGAAGTAAGGGTTGGTGGTAGATGTGGTGCGATATTCATCTACGTATGCATTGTTGATGGAAGTAAAGGTGATGTCCAAAGGCAAGCGTACCTCGATGGTACCCTGCATATTGAAGTTGTTGCCCACAACCTTATACTCATCAAGCTGATTGGCAGCCAATGGGTTGGCCTGTGCAAGATAAGCACGCTTCTGACCATTTACTGTGCCATCACCATAGTCGTACATCTTGGTGCCGCTTGCCTGGTGCATCATCACGTTGCCCTGGGCATCACGGATATAGAGAGGATAGATAGGAGCCATGGCTACGAATGCGAACACGTTGCCAGAGCCGCCAGACGAACCCTCGTCAGAAATACCAGACTGATTGTTGGCATAGTGAGAGAAGTTAACGTTGGCGCCAACCTTCAACCAATCCTTGATCTTATAGTCTGACTTCAAACGGCCAGAGTAACGCTCGAAACCAGAGCCGAAGGTGATACCATCGTTGTTCAAATAGTTGAAGGAAGCCATGAAGCTACCCTTGTCGCTGGCACCCTGCGCAGAGATATTGTACTCCTGGCGGAGGCTGTTGCGGAACATGGCATCTACCCAGTCGTCGGCTGTAACATAATATTGCTGACCATTGTTAGAAACCAAGCGACCCATGGTAGCGTTAGGGTTCATCTTGCCATTGGTACCAATCAGGAGCTCGCCCTTAGGAGCCTGGAACACGCTCATGCCCAAACCATAATTGTTGTCGGCTGTCAAGTTCTGGTTAGCCCAACGATTAGCGTTGTTGGCATCATACTTCAATGTGTTCAAAGCATAATTATTCAATGCAGTGTACCAAGTCTCGTAGTAGCCAGAAGCCTTGTCGATATACTTGTAGTCTGGCATAGAACGAGAGTTAGAACCCCACTTAGCGTCGAATGTGATAGAAGAAGAACCAGTCTTTCCACCCTTGGTGGTAATCATCACGACACCGTTGGCACCACGAGCACCATAAAGAGCAGAAGAAGCAGCATCCTTCAAGATAGTAAGACTCTCAACATCATCAGGGTTGATTGTGTTCAAGTCGCCATCGTAAGGCACACCATCAACAACGATCAATGGGTCTGTGCTGGCATTGATGGTACCGATACCACGGATACGAATCTTAGAGCTTTCACCTGGACGACCAGAAACCTGAGTCATCTGCACACCAGCTACCTTACCTTTCAAAGACTCTACAGGGTTAGAAACCTGAGTCTTGCCAATCTCGCTAGAACCTACTACCGCAGCAGATCCAGTGAAAGCAGAACGCTTCTGTGTACCGAAGGCAACGACCATCACCTCGTCGAGACTATGCTCGTCTGGGTCGAGAACCACCTTCATGTTAGAAGAAGCCTTAACGGTCTTGGCATTCATGCCAATGTAAGTAATCTCCAACTTGGCACCGGCTGGAGCGTTCAATGAGAAGTTACCGTCAACGTCGGTAACGGTACCGGTGTTGGTACCAGCAACCTTGATGGAGGCACCGATAACTGGGCTTCCATCCTCAGAAGAGGTAACTTTACCGGAGATCTGACTTTGCGCAAATGCCATGCTCGTAGAAACTGCGAGGGCTGCGACTGCTGTCATGAGTCTTTTTTCCATAAATCTCTCTCGTTTTTTAATAAATGAATATATAATGTTTATAATTTCTTTCTCAATACCTTATTTATATATGTCGCGCCCTGCTGTTATCCAGAGAGGGCAACTTTCATATTCTCCACCTCGCGCCCCGAGGTGGTGAGGGGATTGGCTCTTTTCTACACCTTTTTATATTTGTCATACCTAATTAAGTGTGAGCCTCTAAAACTTGCTTAATTTTTAAAAATATTTTTAATCGGGTGCAAAATTAAGCATTATTTAGGAAACCGCCAAACTTTTTTCAAGAAAAATAGCATTTGGAACGACATTTTGTTATAAATATACCATATTTATGCGATTTCGCTTACCAATTATAAGAAAAGGGGTGACAATTTCTTGTAAAACTGTCACACGAGTATCGCTTTTATAGACATCAAAAACGCCTTCTAACCTATCGCTTTCTCAAAGGGTTAATAAACAGCGTGTTAGCCAAGAAAAATCACATTTCCTAAGGAGTTTCTGAAGAAAGTTGACACGTACGATAAGACAACAGGCAGCTTCGATTTTACCCTTCACCGCCCTTCACCTTGAGTTCTTTCTGCAGCTTGCATGGGCTTAGGCAAATCTCTGCTCGGCTTCTTCAAAATTCTGCCTACCGCTATTCCGTTTTTTGCCTCGCCAGGGCAAAACATTGCCCTAGCTGGGGCAATATATTGCTCTAGCCTGACAAGAAAGGATTGCATTCATCAGGAAAAAGAAAAGCAAGCCCGAATTGGCTCGTCGTGCAAACACTGTTTCTCATTTCTATTACACACTACACCGAATGTTTGTTAAGCGATTGTAATGCAGCGAATTACACGAGTGTAGTGTTATTCTTCACAGTACACCCACACTACACCACACTACACCCTTTTCGCTTCCACCCTTTTCGTTTCTACCCCCTCCTTTGCGCAAGCCCATTTTTCTTTCTGCCAGTTTTTTTACTCTGTAAAAATCTCGCTGCGGTGTAGTGTGGTGTAGTGTGGGTGTAATGTTGGCGCAGACACTACACCCATCTAATCGCTTGTGTATCAACACAATACACGCGCAGGGTGTAATGTGTAGTAGTTTTCGTAATCTTATGACGAGGGTGAAGGGTGGTGAAGGGTAAAATGAAAAGTATGGTTTTGTGAATCTGCTATCCGAAGAGGTCGTCCATCGTTACCACCGACTGCACATCGTAGGCATACGAGTTTTCGACCAAGCCGAGTGTGGTTATCATCGTGAGATGCACCGCCTTGTTCGTCATAGTCTCTTCGACGAATCTCTCTCGCTTGTTCTGCAGGTTACTATCCACAGAACTTGTGATGTTGAAGGGAGCTTTGGAATACTTGACTTCACAGAGGTTGATGACATCGTCGTTTCTGTCGAGCAACAAGTCTATTTGTGCTCCCGGCTTGTCAGCCGTTCCCGTCACACTCCAAGAATAGACGTTCGTGATGACCCCCTGTATGCCCAGTTTCGCCTTGATTTGCTCCGTGTGTTGCAAGCAAACTCGCTCGAAAGCCAATCCGCACCATGTGTTATACGCTGGCATTCCGGCAATCTTGCTCCAATAGTGAGGGTCGTTCACGTCGCTGTCCTTGATAAACCTATAATAAAATAAGGTGTAATTGTCCATCAGTTGATACATCGCATTCTTGGCTTTCATGCCAAGGCAGTTGTATTTTCTGATAAATCCACAATATTCCAAGTTTTCCAGGTATTCTGTGAACTTGCCATTGTCTAGAAGCTTGGTGTCCTTGAGAATTTCCGTACGGTTCATACCAACCTTTTTCGTGGCAAGCACTTTGATAATCTCCAAATAGGGCTTGGGCTGCTTGAAAAGCGAATCGTACAAGTCGTCGAACTCATATCGCAATGTGCCATCCTCTGAGAAAAACTGCTTGTCTATGTTTTGCACCAGGCTCATGCTGCCATCCATTTGCGACCAATAGAATGGGATGCCGCCCATAACCATATATCCCTCCAGGATTTGCCTTCTGTTAAACTGAAGTCTCAAAGCCTGCGCATAAAGTTCGCACTCGTGCAGAGTGAATGGTTTTAGGTGTATTCGGACAGACACCCTGTTGTGCAATCCTCCATGGTTCTTGATAACCTTGTTGATAATCCACGAAGTGGCACTTCCGCAAATGATGAGCAAGATATCTTTGCGAGCAGAAGCCCAACTGTTCCAGAAGTATTCCAGCGCAGCAAGAAAGTTAGAGCGTGGAGAATCCATCCATGGCATTTCGTCTATGAACACCACTTTTTTCTCCTCGTTATTGTTATGCTCCAGGAGTTTTGCCAGTTGCTCGAAGGCATCGTACCAGGTCTTCAAGGCACCTCGCTTTACCTGACCATATTTTGCCAACGACTTTTTGAACTCCGAAAGTTGTGTGGTTTTCGACTCGTTGGCAACTCCAGTATGATAAAAGGCAAAGTTATACTCGAAGGCTTCTCTTACCAGAAAAGTCTTGCCCACACGTCTTCGCCCATATATGGCGACGAATTTCGACTCGTCCGCCCTTGCCGCTTGTTTCAGCAATCTCAGTTCATCGGTTCTTCCTACTAACATAATCTACTGCATTTTTGCTGCAAAAATACGAAAAAGTATCGAGATAGCGTGCGGAATGTGGTTAAAAAACATAGATTCCGCACGCTATAAGCGGGTTTTTAACATTTTTGCACTCTTTCTTGTCAAGATTGTGATGTTCTTGAAAGCTCTGTTTTGCCTAGAATACAGGATATTAACGCTTATTTCTATTTTTCCAAAGAAAGCAAAATTACAAAATAGCTTGATAGCGTGCGGAATGTGGCTAAAAAATATAGATTCCGCACGCTATAAGCCGAGTTCGCTCATCAGCTTTTGGTTAGCCTCAGCTAAACCTACGTCGAAGAGGCTCTTGATGTAGATGAAGGTGGTGGAACTCTTAGTGTGCCCCAATGCCTTGCCTATTAGGCTGATGTCAAGATGATGCTGATAGGCAAGGCTTGCCCAGGAATGTCGTCCAGGAGCGAGCCGCCGTCAGATAGTTTTGGGCTATCTTGTAACGTTGCTCCTGCCTTGCCCTCTCCACCTCGGCGGCAACGAAATCCCAGCCTCGCTTTTCGGGCATCGCCAGCTCGCCAGGCAAGTGAAAATCATCACTCTTTCTTCCATTCTCCGAGCTATTCTCTGCTCTCTTGCCTCTTCCGAAGCCAAATTCCAACTTGAAATATACCATAATCGTAACTACTTAAAGGGTTAATAAATGTCTCGAACACATCAATTTACGCTGCAAATATAATATAAAGAATGCTAAATTATACCCTAGGGTATTATACCTTTGGGTATAATTTAGTATCTTTGTGGAAAATTTTAAGTTAAGGCATTATGAACAAGATACCATTTGAATACGGTTCGATAGCAGAAAACGAGTATTTCATCGACCGAGTGGAAGACCGTCGAGATTTGAAGACATACCTCGGAGGGGGCATCAACGTGATGCTTATCTCACCAAGAAGATGGGGTAAGTCTTCGCTTGTAAAGGCAGCCATGGAGGAATTGAGACAAGAAAGCCCCGATGTTAGAGTCTGCTATCTGGATGCTTTCAAGATATTTACAGAGGAGGATTTTTACAATCAGTTTGCCAGTGCTGTGATACAGGGAGTTTCTAGCAGTTTGGAAAAGAGATGGGCAGATATGGTCAAGTTCGTGCAAAGCATCTCTCCTAGTCTTACCGTAAATAGCGACCCCGTGAATGCTGTGGAGGTAAAGCTTGGTTTCAAGCCATTGAAGGAAAGTGCAGAGGAGATTCTCAACTTGCCGGAGAAGATGGCGAAAGCCAAGGGGATTCATGTCATCGTATGCATCGACGAATTCCAGCAATTGGCTAATCTTCCCGACTGGAAGCGTCTGGAAAGCACCATGCGCTCGGTTTGGCAAACCCAGCATAGTACCACTTATTGTCTCTATGGCAGCAAGCGCCACAAGATGATGGAAATATTCGGCAACTCCAGCAACCCTTTCTATCGCTTCGGGCAAATGATGACTCTCAAAAAGATAAGCAAGGAGTATTGGAAACCTTTCATCCACGATAGTTTCTATAACTATGGCAAGACCATCAGTGACGAGATGATAGAGCGAATATGCGATGTGATGCAATGCCATTCCTGGTATATGCAGCAATTTTGCTTCCTGATTTGGACTCGCACGGCTACCGAAGTAACAGAAGAAATTTACCGTTCGCAACTCACCAAGTTGCTCGACACCAACAGCGACATGTTCTTGTCGGACCTTGACGGGATGGCTTCCTCCCAAATCGCTTTCTTGCAAGCCGTATGTATGGGCGAGACACATTTCAATGCCCAGCAAACGGTAACCAAATATGGTTTGGGCTCTCCTCGCACCATTACGAAGAACAAGAAAACGCTGGTGGAGAAAGACCTCATCGAGAAGTGGGGCGAGGGCTACAAGATGGTGGACCCCGTGTTTGAACTTTGGTTTAAGCGAGAATATTGCAACATTTCTCCTTATTAAAATAACATCACTTCATAACATCGCTTCGCCTTATTAAAATATCGTTGCTTCATCTTATTAAACGGCAGATAAATGTTTCAGAGCGAGAAATATTTATCTGCCGTTAAACATTTTCCATTCTCTCTTTCCCTTTCCTTTCTATATATTCTCCACCTCGGGGCGCGAGGTGGAGAATGGTTATCCCTGCATCGGTACTTTAAGCCCTTTGGCAGGGAGTATGTAGAGAAAGAAATTATAAACATTATATATTCATTTATTAAAAAACGAGAGAGATTTATGGAAAAAAGACTCATGACAGCAGTCGCAGCCCTCGCAGTTTCTACGAGCATGGCATTTGCGCAAAGTCAGATCTCCGGTAATGTTACCTCTTCTGAGGATGGAAGCCCTGTAATCGGTGCGTCCATCAAGGTTGCTGGTACCAACACCGGTACCGTTACCGACATCGACGGTAACTTCTCATTGAATGCTCCTGCCGGAGCCAAGTTGGAGATTACATACATCGGTATGCAATCAAAAACAGTAAAAGCTTCTTCTGCATCAGCCAACCACAAGGATCTCTTGAAGTCATGGAATGGCGTGCCAGAGGGTATGACTGAGACCTCTCCAAACCGTATCGACCCTAACGGTACTCCTATCATCGACTTCAACTTGAGTACTTACAACAATGATACGAGCGACCGTTGGTTGACAAGCGCCGACTATCTCATCTTCAAGAACATCAACCTCAGCTACAACTTGCCAAAGGCATGGATTCAGAGCTTAGGCATCCAGGGCTTGACAGTGAAGGCTGGCGCAGAGAACTTGTTCACACTGACAGCTCGCAAGGGTATGAACCCTCAGTATAGCTTCAGCGGCGGTTCTGACGACACCTACGTAAGTGCTCGTGTGTTCAACTTCGGTTTGTCTGTAACATTCTAAGCGAATAACAAAATAAACAGAAAATAAAGATGAAAAATTATATAAATAAGATATTCGGTTGCGCCCTTTTGACTTCCGCAACCTTGCTGACATCTTGTGGCAGCGATTATCTCGATACAAAACCAACAAGCTCAGTTGATTCTGAGGCTGCTGTTGCCACAACGGATATGGCTTACAAGGCATTGAATGGTATCGCTCGTTGCCAGACTACACAGCACTATGCCTTCTCACAGGGTTTCGCTGGTGAGAATGCCATTATGCGTCTCTACGAGAACTTACCTAGTCAGAACTATAATTACAACTATTATGCTTCAGGTTGGGCACCAATCCACAACCAAACATTCCATCACAGAACAAGTACCATCTATGATGGATATGCATGGTATTATTACTATCAGCTCATCGGACAAGCTAATAGAATTATTGCCCACATTGATGATGCAACAGGTAGCGATGCCGACAAGCAGTTTATCAAGGCTTCAGCTTTGTCATTCCGTGCTTATAGCTACGAAAAACTGATTCACTACTATTGCTATCGTTGGCAAGACAGTAACAATGGTGCTTCACAGGGTGTGGTTCTTCGTCTTGATGAATCTACAGATGATGCTCCATACGCAACATTGGCTGAGACTGTAGCTCAAATCTACAAGGATTGCCAAGAGGCTATCACCTTGTTTGGCGAGAGTGGAATCGACCGTGCCGCTAGCGAAGTTTGGATTCCTAACGTAAACGTAGCTCACGCTGTTTATGCTCGTGCCGCTTTGTTCCGCCAGGACTATCAGACTGCAATTGACCAAGCTAAAGGTGCTGGTACCATTGGTCATGGGTTAATTTCTCGTATTCCTAACAATGATGTTCGTAAGCAGAACTTCTTGACAGAGGACAAATTTCCAAATCTTGACCTCTCTAAGGAGTCAGTATATTATAGAACATTTGGTATTCTTGGTATGACAGATGATGACATCTATGAGCAGGCAGACTCTATCGTTAAAGCTCATCAAGCAAAAGGTCTTACCGCTCCATACCAGGCAGGTTTCTACTACTTGGATGCCAACTTGAAGTTCTATGTGTTGGATCAGCCAGGTATCGGCTATGTACCATTCATTCGTTCTAGCGAGATGGTTCTCATCGAGGCTGAGGCAAACTACTTCTTGGGCAACACAGCTGCGGCTCAGGCCGCCTTGGTTGAGTTGAACGCAACTTCTGGTCGTAACCCAGAATACACATGTACCAAGACAGGCGATGACTTGCTCGCAGAGATTCAGGACTATCGCTGCCTTGAGCTTTGGGGCGAGGGCTTCGAGTGGAGCGACTTCAAGCGTTGGAACAAGGCTGTAGTTCGTCACTCATTCGCAGAGGGTGGCAATGCTCACGCATCTGTAGCCATCACCATCAACCCGGAGGATGGCAACAAGTGGACATGGGACGTTCCATTGAACGAGACCGACTACAATGCAGACGCAACAGCTCCATCGATCAATTAACAATAAGATTCTACCACCCATTTAAGGGTGGTTTACATAAAAAAGGTGCATCCTTGCCTCCCCATCATCGGGCAACCTGGGATGCACCTTTTTCGTTTCATTCATCTTATCCTCTAACATTTTCGCTAAAATTCTTGCTTCTTTCGTAAGAAAAGCGTAACTTTGCAACAGAAAAGTCGAACCCTTAAAAAAAGGAGGTAAATATGGATTTATTTGATAGCAAAAGACAAGAAAGAATGCAAACTGTAATTAAAGAAATTACAGCTAGTAAAGAGAATGCAAAAAAATTCCTTATAGAAGCTGGGATTATGTTGCAAAACGGCGAGTTGGCTCCACACCTAAGATAAGCTACTTATGGAAGAATCTTTGTATTCTAGACGTTCCAATTTGATAATTGGATTTCATGGTTGCGACAAGTCTGTCGTAGAAGATGTCATTTCAGGAAAGACAGACTTAATCGCTAGCACTAACGATTATGATTGGTTAGGAAGTGGCATCTATTTTTGGGAAAACAATGAAGAACGAGCATGGCAATGGGCAAATGATTTAGCAAAAAGAAAGAACTCACAAGTCAGAGTACCTGCAGTAATCGGTGCATTGATAGACTTGGGCTATTGTTTTGACCTAACTGACAGCTTCTATTTAAAAGAGTTAAAAACATCATACAAAGTTCTTGAAGAACTTTATGCAGATTCAGATTTGCCACTTCCACAAAATACAACAATAGGAAGTTCGCCAGATAAGTTGATAAGAAAACTGGATTGTGCCGTAGTGCAAACAGCTTTAAGAATCAACGCAAAGGCCAACGCCCATCCTTATGACTCTGTGAAAGGTGTGTTTTGGGAAGGCCAGGAACTATATCCGAATGCAGGGTTCCGAGAAAAGAACCACATTCAGATTTGTGTCTGCAATCCCAATTGCGTCAAGGGGTACTTCTTGCCTAGAGGCATCAACCAAGATTACCCCAATCCATAGCCTATATAATAAGGTGTATCCACCTGCATCGCCCCAATCATCGGGCAGCGCAAGTGGGTACACCTTTTTCTTGTTTATCGCCATCATTTCTCACTTTTTCCCAATATTCCTTGCATCTTCCAAAATAAAAGTGTATTTTTGCAGCAGAAATTGTCGAACCCTTTAAAAACTGGAGGTAAATATGGATAAAAGACAGACCCCATCTTCGGTAGCAATACTCTCCAGCAATGGAGATATGACTTCATTTTGCTTCAGAAACAACAATATCCGATTCAGAACGCCCAAACGTCTAAAAAGATATACGGAGATAAAAGAATGGGATAATGGCTATATTGTCGTTATGGCTGATTATGAGGGGATTGGGATTACAGAGGAATACATTGACTTGCAACCCATCCTTAAGAATCTCTACATAAATCCTGCGACTTTCCTCAAACCAATCCAATCAGTAAAACTTAGTTATCATGAATCAAATTGATAT
>DBLF01000123.1:0-3422 GCA_002297965.1 Candidatus Segatella papionis | reverse complement strand
ACAGGTACATCCTTATTCATCCATCCCATAACATGAAGCATTTCATCGTGAATCAACTCTACTTCTTTTAGATTCCAACAGATGGCTTCATTATGGTCTATTCTATTTCGTAAACGGCGGAACTTATTCAAAGAACTAGCCACCACCTTTCTTTGCCTATTAGCTTTCTGCACAAAAGGGAAAGCACGTCGCAAATCTTTCCAGAGAATGCGCTCGTAATTACGATTGAATAGAGAAGTCCAAAAGCCCCAAGTCAATTCTGCGGTAATCTTTGCTGCCGAAACCTCTTCACCTCTACTTGTTATTTGCTTCTTTGCCGTACTGATGTACTTATTCAAATCCATTAACCCTGGAGTGGTACTAAACACAACGTACCAATCTTCACGATGTGCAAAAGTTTTCAATTCTCGAACAATGGAATTTCTCAATTCTACCTCAAACACAGAAAGGCAAGGATACATAGCTTCAGAAAGCATAATATTACATTGGTAATGCTTGATAGCCTAACCGTCGTTTTCTGGATAGAGCAAAAAATACTTACTCATTCTATCTGCAGAAAAAACTTTTTCGAAAAAATCTTTGGTATATTCCATTATTTGTATTATCTTTGCAGCGCAGTCCCGGTAAGGCCCTCTCCCAGATAATTCGATGCTGGTGATGACCCCGTTTTTTTTGCTTTTTGTGCAAAAGTACAAATATTATTCCAATGCTGCAAGAAACTTATGTTTTTTCTTCAAAAAGAAGGTAAATATGGTTAAGACACTCTCTCAACTTCTGACGAAGTTACCGTAATGCCATTACTATTCATCGACTGCAAATATACGAAATCTTTCTCATTGAGAGATGATTATTCTTCGCTTTTTATTTTTTTTAGCCTTAGCTTTTTGCTGACCTCAAAAGAAACTTATAACTTTGCAGCTTGAAACAGACTTCTTTTACAGGTAAAAAGGAAAAAACATAAGGAGAGATAAGAAGATGAAAAGATTTTTTGCTAGCATGCTTTTGCTTTGCGCCATCACGATGCAGGCGGCGGCGCAGACTTGGGTTGGTACCTGGGCGACAGCCCCACAAACCGTGGTAAAGAGCTTTATGCCCTACAACAACAATATGTCCAATCGCTCCGTGCGCCAAGTGGTGAAGGTGAGCGTGGGGGGCGACGTGATTCGACTCAAGCTGAGCAACATCTACTCGATGCAGCCCGTGGAGATTCGCTCAGTATATATAGCCCATGCCAAGGACTCATCAGACATCGACGCTAAGTCGGCTGTTTATTTCAAGTTTGGCAACAACTACAAGGCTACCATTCCAGCCGGCAAGCAAATCACCAGCGATGCGCTGAAGTTCCCACTTAAGAACCTGGAACGTGTAGCCATCACCATCAACTACACCTCCGCCCCTGACGTACCGACCGTACACATGGGCTCCCGCACCACCTCTTACATTATGAAGGGTGTAACCAACGCCCACTCTAGCTTCGCCAAGGCATTCAAGGAGAACCACTGGTACAACATCGCAGGCATCGACGTATATACGATGAAGACCAATATGAGCGCCATCGCCATCATGGGCAATTCCATCACCGACGGCAAATGCTCCACCGACAACGCCCAGAACCGCTGGCCAGACGTGATGTCGGAGATGCTGCAACTGAAGCACAAAGTAACCAACCAAGGTATCCTGAACCTTGGCATCGGCAACAACCGTGTAACCGTGCCCGGCGGATTTGGAGCCTTAGCCAAGGAACGCTTCGACCGAGACATCCTCGGACAGAGCGGCGTAAAGAAGGTCATCATCTTCGAAGGCATCAACGACATCGGCGCTGCCAAGAGCGGCAACAGCGAGACCGTGGCAAGACAAATCATCGAGAGCATACAAGGCATGGTGAAGAAAGCGAAGGCTAGAAAGATGAAGGTCTATCTCGGAACCATCACCCCATTCAAGGGCGCAGGATATTACAGCCATTTCCATGAAGCGGCACGATGCTATGTGAACGATTGGATTCGCAGTCAAGCCAAGAACAAGGAGGTGGATGGCATCCTCGACTTCGCCAAGCTGCTGCAAGACCCAAGCGACGACAGAAGAATGAAAAGAGAATACGCCAGCAGCGACTGGCTCCACCCTAACCCTACGGGGTATAAGGTGATGGGAACCTACGCGGCGGAAATAGTAAAATAAAGGGGATTGCAAATCCGCCGAAACCCCTTATCACAATAAAAGCCGCTTCTATTGAAAGAGCGGCTTTTATCGTATATATAATAATGTGTATTTACTTCAAGACAATCTTGCAATCGTCCAAACTCTCCACGGTAGCAAGCGCCTCATAGCGCATACCTTCCTTGCGAAGGAAATCGCCACCGTGCTGGAATGCCTTCTCGATGATGAAGCCCATCGCCTCTATCTTGGCACCTGCCTGCTGGCAGAGATCCATCACACCCTTGGAAGCGTTTCCGTTGGCGAGAAAGTCGTCGATGAAGATGACGTGGTCGTTAGGAGTCAAGTAGCTGTTGCTCACGCACACCGTATAGTCACGGTCCTTGGTGAAAGAGTGAACGGTAGAGGTAATCATGCCCTCCATCGTCTTAGGCTGCTTTTTCTTCACAAAAACCACTGGGAGATTGGTCAAGTAGCCCACCATAATGGCAGGAGCGATGCCAGAAGCCTCGATGGTTACGATTTTGTTGTACTTGATGTCCTTGAAAAGGCGCACGAATTCCTTAGCCAGGTCCATCATCAGGATAGGGTCCATCTGATGATTTACGAAGCTATCTACTTTTAAGATTCCACCAGGAAAGCAACGGCCTTCCTTCATAATTCTTTCTTTCAGTAAATCCATTATGACTTGAACTTTAAAATGATTTGTTGGGTGCAAAAGTACAACTTTTTTCGCAAACGAGAAAGTTTATCTGCACTTTATTGCGTTTTATTGCGATTTTGCTTTTATTTTTCCAACGATTTTGGCAACACGAGGTTCAACACCACGGCGAGCAAGAACACTACTGCCACACAGTTATCTGCGAAAACGGTGCGAACAATCTCCGGGAAGATATTAAACATACCCGTAGCCTGGGTAAAACCGAGACCCACGCTGAGCGAAAGGCTCACGATGACCATGTTGCGCTGGGAGAAGCCTGTGCGAGCCATCATGCCGAAACCAGCGAAGAGGATGCTACCAAACATCATGATGGTACAACCACCCAAAACTGCCTGAGGAATGGTGGTGAGCACATAACCAATGGCTGGAAACACACCTCCGATAATCATGATGAGGGCACCCATGGCGATGGTGAAGCGGTTCACGACACCCGACATAGCCGCCAAGCCCACGTTCTGGCTGAACGATGTGATAGGGGTACAACCGAAAAGACCCGACACCGAACTCACGAAACCATCGCAGCAAACGGCAGCACCCATCTCCTTGGTCT
>DBLF01000024.1 GCA_002297965.1 Candidatus Segatella papionis | reverse complement strand
GTCATCTGAAACACCAAGGTGATGATGCCGATCTGTGCAAACGAGAAGTTGAACTTATCCTTGACGATAGGGTAGATGGAGGGGATGATAGACTGAATCATGTCGTTCAGAAAATGCGAGATGCTGCAAATGATGAGCATCGAATACACCGTACCCTCTACCATCGTCGGGTTACCCTTTAATTTACTACCTATAGATTTGATATTCATTATTTTGTTTTCTTATTCTTTTATTGGTGAATTTGAATGCAAAGGTACAAAATATTCTATGATTAATGGAATAAAATGTTGTGATTTAGAAAGTTTGCATAAGATTTCTTCGTATTCCTTTGGCAATTTAGGAAAATAATCGTAAGTTTGCAAGCAAAATAATAAAAAGATGAAAAATTATGGAAGAAAGATTATCGACTATATATTTGGTAAGCGGTCAGACTGCGCTCCAATACATTATGAATGTGAGCAGAAAATACAGGCAGATAGCGACCGAAGCGATATTCGAGTGTTTGAGACTGGGGTATCCTCTCAACGACATGGAGATTACTGGCAAGGCAAGAGAAATGCTGAGGAAAAGGAATGTAATCGGCTGATTGATATTGCAAAAGCCAATGGCTTGTATATTACAAAAACTGATTGGGATAAGTTTGGTGACAGACGAGTGACTCCAACCGGTGAGAGTATTGTGTTCTTGAGCAAAGATGCAGTTACATACACAAAGATGAAATCGCCTTTTGCCAAGGCTCCGTTGAAACATATTTTACCAGAAGATATAATCTACGAACATTTGATACACAACATTCTGTTTCCCGATACAAGATACCATTTTGTTGGTATTTCTGAAGGCCAAAAAGGTATCAGAATTGTTTTGCAACAAAGAAATGTGTCTTGTATGTTCAGAGTTCCTACTCAAAAAATGATAGATGACTATCTCATCCATCAGTTAGGCTTGGCAAAGGAAGATAAGTATTTCTATGGGAACGAATACTTGGCAATAACCGATGTCTCTAATGTGAGTGATAATGTTCTGTGTGACGAAGATGGTAGGCTATACTTCATCGACCCGATTATCAGATTGAAAAGGTCGGGAAGAGAGGTTTGGGAATATCTCTACAGAACAAGATGTGTGTAAGAAATAATAATCGCATATGGAATGTTTGCTGTATTATAGGTTGATGATGCTATACTCTTCATAATTTTTTTGTACCTTAGCCACCGCAATCGGATAAAACCGACGATGCACAGAATTCGGAGTTAAAAACAAAACAGAGAAATGTTGTATTATCTTTGGGGCATACTTGCTTCCGTAACAGGAATCGTAGTACTCTGCAATGCAGTAAGGAAGAGAAAATCAATCGGTGCGGTTTTGTATGGCACTTATTGTTCCTTTTCTCTTGTCTGTATTGTGGCTGGAATCATCTGCATGATTTGTCAACAATATGATGAATTGTGTGCCTTCCTTTTTGGCATTGCATTCTTGGTCATGACATATAGAAGCAGGCATGATTTTCCTCCAAGCTTTAGCATTGACTACATCAATTACCTCAAAGGATATTTTGTCGGTTTTGGAAGCATCTTGTATGCTTTGGTAAAAACTTTTTTAGAAGAATGAAGTATGAAACAAATTTTATTTATAAGCTTGTCGGCAATATTCTTGTTGATCCTATTGTTTGCTTGCACTGGCAAGCAAACCACCTCCAATTATAGGGTGGAGAAGACATGGGCTAAAAACCAAGAGCAAAGTTCGAAAGTTCATGTCTTGAAAAAGAACGCTCAATTTGCAAATGGGAAACGTGTGTTGTACAAAGGGCAAAAATACATCGAGATGACCGAAAACGATATGAAAGAAGTGGATTTGCTTGTTGAGAAATATCTGTATAGGAATATCTGTTGGGAGAATGTTGGTAGAGGTAGCAATGGGTTGTCTTGTTATTTTAGGCAATACCTTTGTTATGAAGAGAATCGGCAAACGTTTGTCTTTGTGAATCTTTATGCTTACAGAACTACGAAATATGACACAAAGACAACCAATGCCTTTGCTGACAATCCATCGGAAGTGGTCATAAATCCTCTGAAAGGTAATACTAAAGATTACAAGATTTTGTTAGTAAACCTTTCTGAAAAGACGATAAATAGTTGCAGATATTAGTGATAGAAGACAATAGCACTTTATCAAAAAATAGTAAAAATTAATATCGTTAATAATATGGTTTGGCATGAGATAGTAAAATATAGTCCAGAAAATTACAATGAGAAAGGAGTATATACAAAAGATGAATGGATAAGCAGAAGTGATATCGGTACTGTTTACGAAGGTAAGCCATTTACCCTTGAAGAGTATTTGGATGTCGAGCAACGGTATGTAAATGTCGTACTTTCTGTTATGAATGCCACAAACTGCAAGTATGTGACAATACAATACTTGGAGGCAGACAAGGCTTATATTGCCAAGCAAATCAAGGCTTCTAAATTTCGCAAGATAGATTCTCGTTTATTAAGCTCTGTTCCGCTGTTGGAGAAAAATGAAAGGATTTCTTCCACGAAGATTTCGGATATTCTGCGTCTTGCTTTACGGGAATATATTTATGTGGTATTATCCAACAAAGAGCATGGGGTATTTATCAAATTTGGATATGACTATTATCTGAATGTCTCTTGCTCGTTGAGTAATGATGTATTGGAAGATATTGTTCGTAAAGAAGGATTGTTTTTGGATCCAAGATAAGGAGGTGTAATATGAAAAAACGTAAGAAATCGAAAGACGAGTCATGTCTTGTATTGTTTTTCAAATATGTCTTGTTTGTGGGTGTTCTTATGGGGGCTCTCTTTTGGGGGATGTTTTGCATGATGCGAACGGTCAACTATAATTCGTGGGCAATTCTTGGCATCATTGCTGTCTCTTACTTGCTCGTGAAGCTTTTCAAGAACGATGATAATGTTATGCTGAATACGATTTTATGTTCTGTTTTTTTAGATGCAACCATCTTCATTACTAACTTCTATTTCCCGACTTCTGTACAACAGCGAAAAGCTGTCGTACAAGGCGTTTATATAGACGAAGGTGTTGGCAGACACAAAACCAAGCTAACACATTACGTTTTGCACTTTACAGACAATGGACTGGAGGAAGATGTATCTGGAAGACTTGAAAAATACAAATATCATGAAGGAGATACAGTCTCCGTTACTTACCAATACGGATGGATAGGTTGGGATGTCGTGGCAGACATCAAAAAATAAGAAGGGATGGTCCTTCTTATTTATCCTACAATATCCAACAGTTCAGCGAAATCATCGATAATCCATTCTGCCGAAGCCAACTGCTCACGAGTGCCATTGCCGTAAGTTACGGCGCAAGCTTTGGCACCAGCGTTGTGAGCCATATCGACATCGAACGTCATGTCGCCTATTACTAAGGTGTCAGGCAGCATCGCCTTCAAGTCATCGGGCAATGTGTGGCAATCCTCCTTGCCAACCTTTCTGCCGGCGATTTCCATCAAAGCCTTGAAAACCATGTCGGGCTCTGGTTTCACATTAACGACATCTTCCTGTGCCACCACGGAAGAGACGCAATCAATTAAATCCATCTGATGGATGAAACCCATCAAGGAATCACGACCACGACTGCTTGCCACCGCCAAGACGAAGCCACGCTTGTGGAGCTCCTTGATGGTGTCGATGACATGAGGAAAAGGCTTCATGCCGAGGCTCGCCCTGTTTTCCTCGAAAATCTTGTGATAAACCTGTGCGCATTTCTCGCCCTCCTCTATGGAAGAGTTGTAAAGCAAGGCGAAAGCCTCGCTCAGACGCATACCGATGGTATTGGCACATGCCTCTGCCGATTTAACCTCCTTGCCCATCTTGCGCATGGTGTCTTGGAAAGTTCTAACGATAAGTGCTTGGGAATCACCGATGGTTCCGTCGAAATCTAATATGATATACTTCATGATGCTTGATGTTGTTTCTGATTTTGCGGTGCAAAGGTACGGCTAATAATCGAGAATTATGTATCTTTTATGCTTTTTTAATCGCTAAACTTACTCGCTTACGATAAAATAATATATCTTTGCGGCTCAATTTATACAAAAACATTTAGTGAAGCCAAAGGACTTCGATATGGATTATGAAAAAATGGATAAGAGAATTGAAGAGAATGAGAATAAAAATCGTATGAGAGAAGTTTATAAGGTGACATTGGCGGGTAGCGTCATCAATGTGGTGCTGCTTGTGATGAAGTTTGCCGCAGGTATCCTCGGACACTCTGCCGCCATGATAGCCGATGCCATCCACTCGCTTACCGATTTTGCCACGGATGTCGTGGTGTTGGTGTTCGTGAAGCTCGGCAACAAGCCGAAGGACAAGGACCATGACTATGGCCATGGCAAATACGAGACCCTCGCCACTGCCATCATCGGCATTTCGCTCTTTGTGGTAGGTGTGATGATTTGCTACACAGGTATCAACAAGACCTATCGTGCCATTTGTGGCGAGACCCTTCAGCAGCCAGGTGTCGTTGCCCTGATAGCCGCTATCGTGAGCATCGTCTTGAAGGAATGGGCTTATCAGTTTACGGTGAGAGTGGGTAAGAAATGCCATAGTGAGGCGGTGGTTGCTAATGCCTGGCACCATCGTAGCGATGCCTTGTCGAGTATCGGAACGATGATAGGTATCGGCGGTGCCATCCTCTTGGGCGAAAAGTGGGCGGTGCTCGACCCGTTGGCTGCCATCATCGTGAGTGCCTTCATCATCAAGGCTGCTTGGGGATTGGTATTGCAATCTGTCAAGGAACTGACGGATGCCAGTCTGCCAGAGTCTGAGGAGGGTGAAATCATCAGGCTCGCCAATGAGGAGGAAGGTGTTTGCGAAGTGCATAATCTCCAGACTCGCCGCATCGGCAACAAGATTGCCATCGAAATGCACGTTCGTATGCCTGGTTCCACTTCGCTCTACGAAGCTCATCAGCACGCTACGAATATCGAGCATCGTATAAAAGAAAAGTTCGGGGTGAACACCCATGTAGGCATTCACCTCGAACCGATTAAAGTAAATGGTAAATATCAAGCACCTACCAACCCAAATTGATGCTTGCCCCTGCCATGATCCACAAGCCTGGTTGCTTGATGGCGGCGAGGTCGTAGTATCTGTGGCAGGTGAGGTTGTCTGCCTTCACGTAGATGCTGTATTTCTTGTCGTCCCACATCAACTTGCAATCCACCTTGGTGTAAGGATGATAGCCGTTCATACGCTGCTGCCATCTCACGCTCCAAGAGGCAGAGAGTTTCTTCCATATCTGATGGTCGAGGCCGAACACAGCCTTGTGCTTGAGATACTCCAGGGCATAGAGAGACTTCAAGATGTTGGCATCCGTCTTGTGGTCTTGGTAGATGTAAGCATAGCCGAACTTGATGCGAGTGATGAAACTATTCGGAATCAGCTCCTGCATGTAGATGGTGGCATCGAGGTTGTAGCCCATGTTGTTGAGCTTGCCGATGTTCATCACGTGATACTTGCTGTCCTTTTGCTCTGTCTCCGAAGTCTGAACCCAGTCTATCATGTCTGTGCCGTGGGCATAGAAGCCACTCAATACGGCAGAGAAACCTGTTTGGCGATAGCGAGTTCCTATCTTGAAGGTGGAGTTCTTCTCTGGATTCAAGGTGATGTCGCCTTGCTGCACCACATTGCTGATATAGAGGTCGGTGTAGGTAGGCATTCTCAAAGCCTTGTTCCAGGAAGCATAAATCTTCCAGTTGTCGTTAGGACGATAGCTGATATCCACTCCCGGATAGAAGCGGAAATCATGGTCGAG
>DBLF01000058.1:9856-18419 GCA_002297965.1 Candidatus Segatella papionis | reverse complement strand
CGATGGAATTGTTCATCACCTGGCGAGGAGTCTGAGGTGCATCGTTCTCGAAACCATTCGAGTTGTACCAAAGCATCAGATGCACGCCCTTGCTCTGGGCATACTTGCTCAATTCCTCGATGCGCTTTCTGCCTATCTGCTTATCCCACCAGTTATCCACGAGGATAGACTCATAGCCCTGTGCGGCGGCAACATCTATCATCTTCACCTGGTCATCATAGTTGATGGAGTTGTCCTGCCAGATGAGCCAGCTCCAAGTATAGCGAGATGGCTTGTAGGTCTGCGAAGCCTCATAGAGCGGAGTCACCACATCGTAAGGGATGGTGGTCTCCACGATAGGAGCCAACGAAGAGCCTACGGTGATGGTACGCCAAGGAGTCTCGCCAGGCAATGGGATGCCAGCGTATTCTGAGCCTACGCCGTTGTTCTCGCCCTTCTGAGGGAAGGCGATGGTATAGCCCTTGCCAGCCTCGTAATCGCTCAAACGACTTCCAGGGTAAGCGCTCGAAACACCCGTCTCGCTCACCAATACCCAACCTTCCTGTCCAACCTTGAAGAGACAAGGGAAGGTATAGCCCACGCCGAATTGCGACTTCTTCGCCATCGGAGCGTCAGGAGTATATTCCTCCTCGTAAGAAGGCTTGGTACGCTCCCATCCCGTCATCGGGGTAATCTGAGGGCAGAGGAAGGTAGTGGTCTGGTCAGGGAAGTTGAATCCGCTCACCTCATTATATATGATAACAGACTTCGGATTGTCCTTCTTCGGACGAATCATCTCATATCGATAAGCCACGTCATTGTCGGAGACATGGAGACGGAGGGTCATGGAGTCCTTCTTCGCATTGAGGAATCCGATGGTTGCCTCATACGCATCCTTTTCGATGTTCGACTTCTTGATGCGGGTCATCTTGTAAGCGAGGTGCTTTTTCTCGCTCTTCAAGGAGCCCATCGTAAGTTCTTTGGAGAAGTCGCCATAGTTGGCAACCAGTCCGAGGGCAGATGGAGCCAACATCTGCTTGCCATTGTAATCCACCGTGTAGAAGGCCTTGCCATCCTTACACTCTACATTCACGGCAAGCTTACCATCAGGAGAAGTCACCGTGTAGTTGTTGGCTTGCGCACAAAGGGCACCAAGCAACAAAATACTAGTCAAGATACTTTTTTGCATTCTGCTGTTACTATTTTTAGGTTATACTTTAATCTATTCTTTTCCAAATCGTCCATTCTTTAAAGATTTGTCTATTCTAAATTGACAAACGAAAGTGCAATACTTACATTCAATTGCAAAGGTAAGCATTATTCTTGGAAAAAGCTAATACAAAACAAGAAAAAAGAGGTAATATTCGCTCATTTTAATCAAAAAGCCCCGACATCACGTCGAGGCCTTTTAAGTTTTTGAATGTTTCAGCAGTTTGTGTTTTTTATGTAGTTATGATTTGTATTTTTGAAAATCAGTTTTGTTTTCTAGGTGCAAAAGTACTACAAAAACTGATATAAATCAAACAAATCATGCTTTTTTACGCAAAAAATCACGTAAACGTTTGCAAGTTTTGCGCCCGAAAAGTTACTCAAAACTTGGAGTTTTAGGCATCTTGTGCGAAGTTATTAGCAAAAAAACTAAAATCTTAGCCTAGAATTTTGTATTTTCCTTTGTTTTCTGTATCTTTGCACCTATTATATAATACGTGCGCAAGAATGATGCTAGCCAAGCGCACTTTTTAAGGATAATTTAATTCTACAGTAGAAAGAAAAATTTAGATGAAAGAATTTGTAATATCAGAAGTCAAGGCGGAAACCGCTGTGCTCGTAGGTCTCGTGACCAAGACACAGGACGAAGCCAAGACCAAGGAATATCTCGACGAGTTGGAATTCCTCGCCGATACCGCAGGTGCCGTCACCGTGAAGCGATTCACACAGAAGGTGGTGGCTCCTAACCAAACCACCTACGTGGGTAAGGGTAAACTGGAGGAAATCAAGCAATATATCAAGGACGAGGAAGAGGAAGACCGAGAGATCGGTATGGTTATCTTCGACGATGAGCTATCCGCCAAGCAAATACGCAACATCGAGCAGGAACTGCAAGTGAAGATTCTCGACCGCACCTCGCTCATCCTCGACATCTTCGCCATGCGTGCCCAGACTGCAGCCGCCAAGACACAGGTGGAGCTGGCACAATATCGCTACATGCTCCCTCGACTCCAGCGTCTCTGGACCCACTTGGAGCGCCAGGGCGGTGGTTCCGGCTCAGGTGGCGGAAAGGGTTCCGTGGGTCTTCGTGGACCTGGTGAGACCCAGTTGGAGATGGACCGCCGTATCATCCTCGGTCGCATGAGCCTCCTCAAAGAACGCCTCGCCGAAATCGACAAGCAGAAGACCACCCAGCGCAAAAACCGTGGTAGATTGATCCGTGTGGCACTCGTAGGTTATACTAACGTGGGTAAATCCACCATCATGAACCTCTTGAGCAAAAGCGAGGTGTTCGCCGAGAACAAACTCTTCGCCACCCTCGACACCACTGTCAGAAAGGTAGTGGTAGAGAACCTGCCATTCCTCCTCGCCGACACTGTAGGATTCATCCGCAAATTGCCTACCGACTTGGTGGACTCCTTCAAGAGTACCCTCGACGAGACACGCGAGGCAGACCTTCTCTTGCACGTGGTGGATATTTCCCATCCAGACTTCGAAGAGCAAATCCAGGTAGTGGAGAACACGCTGAAGGAACTCGGATGCGCCGACAAGCCATCGATGATTATCTTCAACAAGATAGACAACTACTCTTGGGTGGAGAAAGAGGAAGACGACCTCACCCCGATGCAGAAAGAGAACATTCCGCTCGAAGACTTGAAGAAGACTTGGATGGCGAAACTCAACGACGACTGTCTCTTCATCTCAGCAAAAAACAAGGAGAACATCGACGAGTTCCGTGAGGTGCTCTACAAGAAAGTGAGAGAACTTCACGTACAGAAGTATCCTTACAACGACTTCCTGTACCAGGACTACGAATAATAATTTGGAATTTAGAAGAAATTAAGAGAAGGGAGAGAAGGGAATGATAACTTCCCTTAACTTCTTTAAATTCCCTCAAAGCAACAAAGCAATGAACGACTACAGACCGTTAACCTCCGAGGAAATCGAGGTACTCAAGCAAAATAGTTGCTGGGCTGAAGACTGGACATCCATCAATGTATCGGAAGACTTCAAGCCCAACTTCATGCACCGTGTGATGCTATACGGCGAGGTGAACATCGGCGCATTCAACAAGAACGTCGAGGTAAGCCAAGGTTTCGTGAAGCACTCAGGCATCAACAATGCCACCCTGCGCAACGTGACCATCGGCGACGACTGTCTCATCGAGAACATCGGCAACTTCATCAACAATTACACCATCGGTGACGATTGCTACATCTCCAATCTATCCACAATGGAGACCACCGAGGGGGCAACATACGGTGAAGGCAACCTCGTGAGCGTGCTCAATGAGGTAGGCGAAGGCAATGTCATCCTTTTCTCTGACCTCAACAGTCAGCTTGCCGCCTTCATGGTAAAGCACTTTTCCGACCGAGAACTGAAGGAAAAAATCCGCCAGCTCATCAAGACCGACATCGACAACAAGGCTCCTGAACGTGGACGGATAGGCAACAATGTAAAGATTGTCAACACCAAGGAAATCACCAACTGCGTGATAGAAGACTTCTGCGAAATAAACGGAGCTTCCCGCCTCAGCGACTGCACCCTGCTGGGCAGCATCCATGGCAACGTCTATGTCGGCACAGGGGTCATCGCAGAGAACTCAATTATCGCTGAAGGTTCCAGCGTCATCAACAGTGTGAAGATACAAGATTGCTTCATCGGCGAGGCTTGTCAGTTGAGCAATGGTTTCACGGCATCGGCTTCTGTCTTCTTCGCCAATAGTTACATGAGCAATGGCGAGGCTTGCGCCGCATTCTGCGGTCCGTTCACTGCATCTCATCACAAGAGCAGTCTCCTCATCGGCGGTATGTTCTCATTCTACAATGCCGGCTCAGCCACCAACTTCTCCAACCATGCCTACAAGATGGGACCTATGCACTGGGGCATCTTGGAACGTGGTTCGAAGACCGCCAGTGGTGCCTACCTTCTGATGCCAGCCACGCTGGGTACCTTCTCCGTTTGCTTTGGCAAACTGATGCACCATCCCGACACCCGCAACATCCCATTTGCCTACCTGATAGCCGATGGCGACAAGATGTTCCTCATTCCGGGCAGAAACATCACGACCGTAGGTCTGTATCGAGACATCAAGAAATGGCCGAAGCGTGACCTCCGAGCACAAGAAAATCGCAAGAGCATCGTTAACTTCGACTGGCTCTCACCATACTCTGTGGGCGAAATCCTGAAAGGAAAGAAGATATTGGAAAACCTTCGAGAGGTAACGGGCGACAACGTTTCTCAATACCTCTACCACGAGTACATCATACCAGCTTCCTCCCTGCACAAGGGCATCAAGTATTACGACATCGCCCTGCGCATCTATATGGGTGCCGTTTTGAAGCGAGTATTGAAGCGAGACCCATCTATCACACCTCCTACCCACGAGATAGGCTTGGGCGATTGGGACGACCTCTCAGGTCTTCTCCTCCCAGTGAGCGAGGAAGAGCGCATTATCAGCGACTTGAAGAATGGTACCATCGAGACCATTCAAGACCTCATCGAAAGATTCGAAGTAATCGATGCCAACTATCGTGAGTATCAGTGGGCATGGACCTATCGCATGATTCTCGACTATTACAACATCTCTGAGATTACGCTCGAAGATGCCAACCGCATTCATGAGGATTACATCAAGGCTCGCCGCTCTTGGATTGCTGAAATCAAGAAAGATGCAGAGAAGGAATTCGCCATGGGCGATGTGGAGGAAGAAGTGTTCCGCAACTTCGTGAACAGCCTCGACCAAGAGGTAGATTATGAGAATTAAAGCTCTGATTATCTATTGGTTAAATAAGTTATCCACAACATAACAAAAGTGTGTATAAATAAATATTTATGAAATTAAAGTACGTAATGATGGCGGCTATCCTGATGGGAAGCCTCAACGCCACCGCAAAGGATTATCATTACACCACCGTTCCAGGCGATGCAATGAAGACACGCATCTATACCCTCGACAATGGCTTGAAGGTATATATGTCGGTAAACAAGGAAAAGCCTCGCTTGCAGGCTAACATCGCCGTGAAGACGGGTTCACGCAACGACCCTGCCGAGACCACCGGATTGGCGCACTACCTGGAGCACTTGATGTTCAAGGGCACCACCCACTTCGGCACAACTGATGCTGTGAAGGAAAAACCTTATCTCGACGACATCACTCGCCGATACGAGGCTTATCGCAAACTCACCGACCCAGCCCAGCGCAAGCAGGCTTATCACGAGATAGACTCAGTGTCTCAGCTTGCCGCCAAGTACAACATCCCTAACGAGTACGACAAGCTGATGGCGAGCATCGGAAGCGAAGGCTCCAATGCCTATACCAGCAACGACGTGACTTGCTACGTGGAGAACATCCCGAACAACGAGATAGAAAACTGGGCGAAGGTTCAGAGCGACCGTTTCCAGAATATGGTGATTCGTGGATTCCACACCGAGTTGGAAGCCGTATATGAGGAGAAGAACATCACCATGGCAAGCGATGGCGACAAGGAGTGGGCTGCCCTCTGGAAGCTTCTCACCCCTACCCACCCTTACGGAACTCAGACCACCATCGGCGAGCAGGAGCATCTGAAGAACCCTAGCATCGTCAACATACAGAACTACTTCCACCAGTACTATGTGCCAAACAATGTGGCTATCGTATTGGCAGGCGACTTCGACCCAGACCAGACCATCGGCATCATCGACAAATACTTCGGTGGATGGAAGAAGAGCGACAAGGTCGTTCGCCCTGAGTTTGCTCCACAACCAGAGATTACAGCCGTAAGAGACACTTCGGTAGTAGGTCAGGATGCCGAGAACGTGATGATGGCTTGGCGATTCAAGGGAGCCAACCAAGGTGAGGACGATGTACTCGACCTCATCTCGCAAATACTCTCCAACGGAAAGGCAGGTCTCTTCGACATCGACCTCAACCAAAAGATGAAGGTACAGGGTGCAGATTGCGGTTCAGAAGGATTGCATGATTATTCCGCCTTCCTTGTAGAAGGTGTGCCTCTGAAAGACCAGAAACTGGAAGAGGTACGCTCGCTCATTCTCGAAGAGATGGGCAAGTTGAGACGTGGAGAATTCTCCGACGACCTCCTGTCCGCCATCATCGCCAATAACAAGTTGGATTATTTCAAGGCGCTCGACAGCAACAGTTATCGTGCCAGCCAGATGGGCAACGCCTTCATCAACGACCAAGACTGGGAGCAAGTGGCTAACCAGCTAGAACGCCAGAGCAAAATCACGAAGAAAGACATCGTGGAGTTCGCACAGAAGTATCTCCGCGACGACAACTTCGTTTGCGTCTATAAGCGCATGGGCGAGGACAAGACTCTGAAGAAGATTGAGAAGCCAGCCATCACCCCTATCCCAGCCAACCGTGAGTACGAGAGTGCATTCCTGAAGGAGGTACGCAATGCGAAAGTAAACCCTATCGAGCCACAGTTCCTCGACTTCAAGAAGGACCTGACCGTGGGCAAGACCACCAAGAACATTCCGCTCATCTACAAGCAGAATACACAGGACGGCCTCTTCAACCTCGTATTCCGTTACGACTTCGGCAAGGAGGATGACCTTCGCTATAGTTACGCCGCATACTATCTCGACTACATCGGAACCAAGAAGATGGGCGTGAGCGACATCAAGAAGGCTTTTTATAAGTTGGCTTGCAACTATGGCGTAAGCGTAGGCGACAAGAACATTCAGATTAGCCTCAGCGGTCTGAACGAGAATCTTCCTGCCGCACTCAAACTCTTGGAGGACGTGCTCCACAATGCCAAGGCTGACAAGGAAACCTGGGAACAATACGTGGCACAAATTGAGAAATCGAGACAGGACGCCAAGACCGACCAACAGACCAACTTCGCTTATCTCTGGAGTTATGGCCGCTATGGCAAGTACAATCCATATCGCAACGCCACAAGCATCGCCGACCTCAAGCAGGCGAATCCACAGGAATACATCGACCTCTTAGGCGGACTGAGCAATATCGAGCACACCATATTATATTATGGCCCATACACCGAGGCTCAGCTCAACAAGCTCCTCGCCAAGGAGCACAAGACGGCAAAGACACTCGCCGCAGTGCCACAGGGCAAGAAATACAAGTTGGAGGAAACTCCACAGACCGAGATTCTCATCGCCCCATACGAGGCAAAGAACATCTATCTGCGCCAGTATCACAACGAGGGCAAACAGTGGAAGCCTGAGTATGCGCCAGTAGAGGCACTTTTCAATGAGTACTTCGGCGGCGGCATGAACACCGTGGTGTTCCAGGAACTTCGTGAGACCCGTGGTTTGGCTTACAATGCCAGTGCCTACTATGCATCCCCTTCTCGCAAGGGCGAGCCTGAGAATTTCTACACCCACATCATCTCACAGAACGACAAGATGATGGACTGCATCAACGTGTTTAAGGAAATCGTGGATACGATGCCTCAGAACCAGGCGGCGTTCGACCTCGCCAAGCAGAGCCTCATCAAGAGTTACCAGAGTGCGAGAACCACCAAGTTTGGTGTCATCAGCTCTTACCTCTATTATAAGAACCTGGGACTCGACTACGATTTGAGCAAGGACATCTACTATGCCCTCCCTAAGCTCACCCTGCAAGACATCGTGAAGTTCGAGCAGGAGAACATGGTGAACAAGCCTTATCGCATGGTCATCCTCGGTGATGAAAAGAACCTTGACATGAAATCGCTCGAAAAGATTGCGCCAGTGAAGAAGCTCTCACAAGAGGAAATCTTCGGTTATTAAAAATTATCAAGAATATTTCAACAGTTTAAAATAAAAGAACAAAAAACATTATGGCTAAGACTCCAGATTTTAAGTACGCTCCAATGTTCCAGCTTGGAGAGGACAAGACTGAGTATCGCTTGCTTACCAAGGAAGGCGTAAGCACAGCAGAGTTTGAGGGTAAGACTATCCTCAAGGTTTCTAAGGAAGCATTGACCTTGCTCGCACAGCAGGGTTTCCACGACGTAGAGTTCATGCTCCGTCGTGAGCACAACGCTCAGGTGGCTAAGATTTTGACCGACCCTGAGGCATCTGAGAACGACAAGTACGTGGCTCTCCAGTTCCTCCGCAATGCAGAGACTGCCGTAAAGGGCATCCTCCCATTCTGTCAGGATACAGGTACCGCCATCATCCACGGTGAGAAGGGTCAGCGTGTATGGACCGACTTCGAGGACGAAGAGGCTTTGAGCCGTGGTGTCTATAACACTTACACACAGGACAACCTCCGTTATTCTCAGAACGCACCTCTCAACATGTATGATGAGGTGAACACTCGTTGCAACCTCCCTGCACAGATCGACATCGAGGCAACAGAGGGCGACGAGTATCGTTTCGTGATGGTTGCCAAGGGTGGTGGTTCTGCCAACAAGACTTA
>DBLF01000058.1:9395-9745 GCA_002297965.1 Candidatus Segatella papionis | reverse complement strand
TTCGTTATCGGTGGTACTTCTGCCGAGAAGAACCTCTTGACCGTGAAGCTCGCTTCCATCAAGTACTACGATGAGTTGCCTACCACTGGCGATGAGACAGGTCGTGCATTCCGTGACATCGACTTGGAGAACAAGCTCCTCGAAGAGGCTCACAAGATTGGCCTCGGTGCTCAGTTTGGTGGTAAGTACTTGGCTCACGACATCCGTGTGATTCGTTTGCCACGCCATGGCGCAAGCTGTCCTATCGGTATGGGCGTAAGCTGTTCTGCCGACCGTAACATCAAGGCTAAGATCAACAAGGACGGTATCTGGTTGGAGAAGATGGACGAGAATCCATCAGAGTTGATTCC
>DBLF01000058.1:0-9219 GCA_002297965.1 Candidatus Segatella papionis | reverse complement strand
TTGGACGCTGGCGAGGAGATGCCTCAGTACTTCAAGGATCACCCTATCCTCTATGCAGGACCAGCCAAGACTCCAGAGGGTTATCCTTGTGGCTCAATGGGTCCTACCACAGCCAACCGTATGGATCCATACGTTGACGAGTTCCAGGATCACGGCGCTAGCCTCGTGATGATTGCCAAGGGTAACCGTGGCCAGGTAGTAACAGATGCTTGCAAGAAGCACGGTGGTTTCTACCTCGGTACTATCGGTGGTGTTGCCGCCGTTCTCTCTCAGAGCAGCATCAAGAGCATCGAGTGCGTAGAGTACCCAGAGCTCGGCATGGAGGCTATCTGGAAGATTACCGTAGAGGACTTCCCTGCATTCATCCTCGTAGATGACAAGGGCAACGATTTCTTCAAGCAGTTGAAGCCTTGGACACCTTGCAAGGAGTGCCAGAAGTAAAATTTGCACTTCGCATAGTTAGGAAACAGTCGCTTGTTTCCACCCACTAATAATCCTCGTAAGAGTTTTTCCAAAGAGATTCTCTTACGAGGATTTTTTTATGACAAAAGCATAAAATTCCCTAGAAATATAACGCTTTTGCCCTTACAGGGCGAATTTTTTACATGTATATTACCCAGGGCGTTGCCCTGGGCTAGGTGCTTCTGGGCTTTCAGCCCGTGTCAATCGTACAGGTGGAAACTATTTACCTATGTATTGACTATAGATCTGATAGTAGATTTCCGCCCAACCTTCGTTCACGAGATTGGCGAGTTTATCCGCCACATCTTGATGAGCATCGATGAATGCCACGAGGTCGGGATTGTATCTAGTCCCTGCATCCCTGCGAAACTCTGCCATGACCGTGTCGAAAGTCTTCTCGCCCTTATAGTTTCTGCCCACTCGCTCGGTGGCGGCTTGCATACAGTCGCTTAGGGTCACAATGTCTATCATGATACGCATAGGCGACTTTGTGTTGTCGAACCACATCGGATAACCGCCCTTGCCATTATACCACCTGTGATGCCCCAACGTGGTGTCATGGTACTTAGCCAAGCTAGGTGCCAACTTCAAGTATTCCAATCCTAGTTCCGGATGCCGCTTGATGATGGCAAACTCCTCGTCGGTCAATGGTCGATAGTCGTTGTTAACCACCGAGATGATGGAGTTCTTTCCTAGGTCGTGGTACATCGCCGCATCGTGGATAAACTCCAAATACATCTTTTTGTTCGCCAAGACATCCGCAATCTGCAAGTCGCCCAAAGCTCCTACAAGAAGCTCTGGTTGATACTTCAAGATTCCCTTCATCATTTCGGTTGCAATCATCGACACATGCACTGAGTGGGCATAAGTGGTAACCTGAGTTGCCACATTGAGCGAGTTGAGGAAATGTACACGCTCCTGCGGCTTCAGGTATTTCGTGATGCGATTGTAGGTAGTCAATGTACTCAAGAGTCGAACATAATCATTGGAGTACTGCTGGTCCTTGCGATTTTGGAAAGCCTGTTCGATGTGCTTGCACATCGTGAGCACGATGCCTCGCTTCTGGGCATGCGACACTTCTGCGATGTCGTTGAGATAGAAGAAGGTGAAGAAAGGAGTCAAGAACAAGGTAAATTCCCTGGCATCCAAGTGGGCGTTCTTGGTTTCCTTCCAATGTTCCTCATGCTTCTTGATAGCCAATG
This sequence comes from Candidatus Segatella papionis, assembly GCA_002297965.1. GTDB lineage: Bacteria > Bacteroidota > Bacteroidia > Bacteroidales > Bacteroidaceae > Prevotella > Prevotella papionis. Next base: position 7,555 of record DBLF01000058.1, on the reverse strand, counting down.
CCCTAGCTTGCTTGGCTGTGATTTGGTGCAACTTCACTTGCATCAGCAAGGTACGCACATAGGAAACGATGGATAGAGACGGATTCGCAAGATTCCGATTCACTACCGCCAGTATCAGCGAGTCTGCCTTTTGCTTCGTCATCACGGTTGTATCGCTCATATACACATTGCGAAGCAAATCCTCGTCTATCTGCTTATACGCTCTCAGTTGCGCCTTCTTAAATCTGGGAGATACCAAGGAATCAACGTCTGGTCTCCGCAGGAACTCTCCCATCAACTTGCGATAATGCTCAAATTCAGAGATGGTCTCTATATGATAAACCAGCCAAACGTTGGTTATCAGATTAGCCAAAGCAGTGGCATAGTTGTCTTCGTATTTGGGGTAACGTTTAGCCTCCTCGCTCAAGAGCCTCATATTGTAGTCATACGACTTCCTCATCAAAGTGCTGTCTCGCCCCAAGTTCCACATCTGCATATACGCCTCCACCTGCCATAAATTAACTACATTAGAAGTATTCAAGCTGTCGGGACAATTCTTATTAAATTCTTCCAGGATATTGGCGATGGTATGAGTCAAGAAAGGATCTTTCAAGTCATTACTTAGATATTTTTCATTGAATGCGCTATACAACTGCTCGTAAGCTCTATCCGGAATCTTCGACTTAGGTTGCTTGAAATAATCGGTAATCGTACGGAGAGCCTCCTTGTTGGAAGCATAGATTTGATGATTTCGAATGGCTCTACGATGAAAGAAGTTCACCCACTGGTCGTGGTCCTTGATCAAGAAGATACTGTCGTTGAACTGATTATACACAACACGGTTCTGCCCCAATATCTGAAAGCATCTTCCGAAATCAGGTATGGGGGCTGTAGATTGCTGGGCATCGGCTGGCATCCAACTCATCCAAGCCAGCAAGAGGGGTATCACCATTTTTATTAGCTTTGTCATTTACTTTTCTGTTTCTATTGATTATATCATCTATTACTGTTTTGTGCAAAGATAACACAATTTTCTGAATATCCCCTCTTTTCTTATACCTTTTTAAATATTATTACTTGATATATTGGCTATAAATGTTATAGTAGATTTCCACCCAGCCCTCATTGATGAGGTCGGCGAGTTTCTTCGCCAAGTCGGGATGGGCATCTATCAATGCCACGAGGTCAGGATTGTATCTCACGCCGGCATCCCTACGGAACTCCGCCATCACGGTTTCGAAGTTCTTTTCGCCCTTGTAGTTTCTGCCCACTCGCTCGGTGGCGGCTTGCATACAGTCGCTCAGAGTCACGATGTCTATCATGATGCGCATCGGTGACTTTGTGTTGTCAAAGCCCTCAGGATAGCCTCCCTTGCCATTATACCATTTATGATGTCCCAATGTGGTGTCATGGAACTTCTTCAAGCTAGGTGCCAGCTCAAGATATTGCAAGCCAAGCTCCGGGTGACGCTTGATGATGGCAAACTCCTCATCGGTCAGAGGGCGATAGTCGTTGTTTACCACCGAGATGATGGAGTTCTTGCCCAAGTCATGATACATCGCCGCATCGTGGGCGAAGTCGATGTACTTCTTCTTGTTTGCCAAGATATCTGATACCTGCAAGTCTCCCAATGCCCCCACCAAGAGTTCTGGTTCGTAAGCAAGAATACCCTTCATCAATTCCTCGGCAATCATCGAGACGTGTACGGAATGGGCATAAGTCGTTACCTGAGTTGCCACATTCAGTGTATTGAGGAAGTGGATGCGCTCCTTTGGTTTCAAATACTTAGTCACACGATTATATGTGGTCAAAATATTCAGATACTTGATATAATCCGTAGTAGTCTGTTGATCCAATCGATGCTGATAGGCCAACTCTATATCAGCACACATTCGCTTAACAATTCTTCTCTTTTTTCCATACGACTCGTCAGCCAAATCGTTGAGATAGAAAAAGGTGAAGAAAGGGCTTATGTAAGCTTTCAATTGTACTGACGATAGGCGTTTCTTCTTCATTTTCTCCCATATCTTCTTATATCTAGCCATCCACCGTTTTACAGCTTCACTTGCAGATATATCCTTCAGCCAAACCTGCATAGCCAACGTACGGACAAAAGAAAGATCCGACAACTGCTTGCTGGCTAAGTTGCGCTTCACAATTTTATGCATCAAGGATTCTGCCACCTGCTTATCCAATACTGTTGTATCAGACATATATATATTGCGCACCAAGTTCTCATCATTCAACAAAACATTTTCTTTTATTTTTTTCATGAGCGTCTGCGACAAGATGGTATCATTGGGATGGGTCTGATACCATTCCTTCAACATTCGGTAATAAGCTTGATGCTCTTTCATGCTGATAGCTTTCGTCTTGAGAAATGGAGTTTGCAACAAACTACAAAGCGCCACAGGGTATGACCATTGAATGTTAGCATCTCGTGAAGCTTGATGTTCAAGAATTCGCTTAAAACATTTACTTGCTTCCATATACTTTGTTGAGTCATTTCCTATATTTGCTAAAATTGAGTAAGTCACAGCTTTCCATATATAAACCAGACTATTACCTTTCAGACTATCAGGAGCTTGTAGATTGTATTGGTCCAATATTTTACATATCTCCAAAGTAATAAATGGATCGTCAGCTCCTTTTTGCCTATACCAAGCAAAGGCTTCCGCCAAGGCGGAATAGCACTCCCAGCGAACAGTGTCTTTCTGAAAATATCCGAAGATATTATCCAATGCCACTTTATTTGCTGCAAATATTTGATGGTTTTTCAAAGCACGACGTCGGAAGAAATTCACCCATTGTCCATGATTCTTAATCAAGAAGATGCTATCGTTATAAGTATTATACAGCACCCGATTCTTGGCAAGCACCTCAAAATTTGCCTTGAAATCAGGAACATTCATTGCTGAATCAATCCTATCATACAAAATCACAGGCTTCTGCGCCTGAACGCCGCAGAAACTCATCACCATCAAAATGATGGCGACCATATATCTCATCTTGTTCCCAATGAGACTGTCCATTCCATATTTATAGTTATTACGATGCTTCATTAATAAAATCTTTCTCATTCATCTTTTTACCAGTATATCGTGGGCAAAGTTACTCATTTAATTTGAGATAGCCAATTATTTTCTAGCATTTTTCTCAGGAACCAAGTTTATCCTTTGGATAAATTTGCTTATTCCAATTATAAATCGTATCTTTGTAACCGACATCAAAGATATGAAACATCTAAATAAGTGTAATGACGATCAACAACAAAAAATATAAAATACCATTCCTGCTTGCCTGCACCCTCCTCTTGGGTGGCGAAAAAGCCTTGGCGCAATCATCCACCACCATCGAAAAAGAACTCGACGACGTGGTGATACAGGTGGCATACGGCTCCGCCAAGAAATCGACGCTCACGGGAGCCGTATCGCAAATCGAGAGCACAGACATCGAGAAGCGACCTGCCACCAGCATTACTTCCGCACTGGAAGGAACCGTGGCGGGCGTGCAAGTAAACAATACCTTCGGACAGCCAGGCTCCTCGCCTAGCATCATCATCCGTGGATTCGGAACCGTGAACGGAGGCAACGGCGCACCGCTCTACATCATCGACGGCGTGGCTTTCGGCGGAAACCCTTCCGACCTTGATGCCAACGACATCGAGAGCATCTCCGTGTTGAAGGATGCCGCATCGTGCGCACTCTATGGCAACCGTGCATCCAATGGTGTCGTGCTCATTACTACCAAGAAGGGCAAGGGCGAGAAGATGCACTTCAACCTCAACATCAAGCAGGGTTCTTACGCCCTCGGCATGAAGGACTACAAGACGCTGAACGCCAACCAATTCATGGAGGCGAGTTGGATGAGTCTGCGCAACGCTCGCATGACGAGCAAGGGCGAGGATGCCGCCACGGCAGGAGCCTTCGCCAACGAACACCTTATCAGCGACGAACTGTATCTGAGCATCTATGAGAATCAGGTTTCAAGCATTCCTGGCGCTTCTCGCACCGGTCTCTTCGACGAAAATGGAAAGCTATTGCCTACCGTTACGATGCAAGCTGGCTATGCCGACGACCTCGACTGGATAGACCAAGCTACTCGCACAGGTTACCGACAAGAATACAACTTGAGCGGAAGCCAAGCCACCGAGAAAAGCGACTACTATTTCTCACTGGGCTATCTCGACGAGAAGGGATACCTGAAGAACTCTGGCTTCGACCGTCTCAACGGTAGGGTGAACCTCAACTTCCGTCCGAACCGATGGATCAAGGCGGGCATCAACCTATCGGGTTCCCATCAGAACATCGACTATACTACGGGCGACAACACCCTCAGCCTGACCAACATCTTCTATACAGGTCGCTTTATGGCGCCTATCTATCCTGTCCACCTGCACGATGCCAGCGGCAACTATCTATTGGATAGCTATGGCAACAAGCAGTACGACACGGGTAGTTACACCGATGCCGACGGCAACAACGTAACCACTCGAATGCAATATCCAGGCAAGAACACCATTTGGGAAAATGAGTTGAATAAGAACCGCACCGTTCGCAACACAGGCGAGGCTATCGCTTATATGGATGTAAACTTCCTGAACGACTTCACTTTCACCGTGAAAGGCGACCTCAACTTGCGTTCCGACAAGAACACCACCTACTACAACTCCAGCGTAGGCGATGGTCTTGCAGCCAACGGAAGATTGCAGAAGCGAGAATACTCCTATAAGAATTACACCTTCCAGCAACAACTGAAGTGGGCGCACACCTTTGGCGACCATACCCTGAGCGTGCTCCTCGGACACGAGAACTACAGCCTCAACTACGACTACACCTATCTCGTGAAGAGCAACGAGGCACTGGTGGGCAGCACCAACCTCACCAACTTCGCCACCATGGAACAAGAGCAGGGCTACACCATGCGCTATCGCACGGAGAGCTACCTAGGAAGAGTGCGCTACAACTATCTCGACCGATACAATGTGGAGGCAAGTTTCAGAAGAGACGGAAGCTCACGCTTTGCCAAGGGCAGCCGATGGGGAACCTTCGGGAGCATCGGTGCCAACTGGATTGTGAGCAAGGAGACTTTCATGAAGAATCTCTCATGGGTGAACTTCCTCAAGCTCCGTGCCGACTGGGGACAGGTGGGCAACGACGCTGGCGCCAGCTACAACGCCTATAAGTCGCTCTATTCTTCGGCTCTCACCTACCAAGGCAACCCTGCCTACATCATGACCCAGATAGGAAACGACCAACTGAAATGGGAGACGGGCGAATCGTGGGGCATCGGCGTGGAGGCAAGGCTCTTCAACCGCTGGAACCTCAACGTAGAGTACTTCGACCGCAAGAACAAGGACTTGCTCTTCAATGTCTATAACCCCTTATCGGCAGGCAGCACCAACCTGAAGGACTACTCCTCTACCATCACCCAGAACCTGGGAACCATCGCCAACCGAGGCTTCGAGATTTCCACAGATGTGGATATCTTCCGCAACAAGGACTGGCGAGTGAACCTCAGCGCCAACGCCACCTTCATCAAGAACAAGGTGACCCAACTGCCTGAGCAAAACAAGGAGGGCATCATCGACGGCGAATACAAGATAGAGGAAGGCAAGAGCCGCTTCGAATTCTATACCTATACTTACGTGGGAGTTGACCAAATGACGGGCAAGGCGCTCTACAAGGCCGACTTGGAGAACTACAAGGTACTGGGTGGCGAAGACGGCAAGCAGGTGATAGCCGGCAACCCTGAGGGAACGGACATCTCGAAAGAGGTGGTTTGCATCAATGGCAACTACTACGTTAACGCCATCACCCATGCCTTGAAGGAGTATCATGGTTCGGCGATGCCTACGGTATATGGCAGTTTCTGTCCTACCGTAAGCTACAAGTCGATTACCTTCTCTGCCCTCTTCACCTATTCGCTCGGCGGAAAGGTGTATGATGACATCTACCGCCAGTTGATGACCACGACCACTACGCCTCACAACTATCACGAGGACATCATGAAGTCATGGAACGGTGTGCCAGAGGGAATGACCGAGGATTCGCCTCATCGCATTTGGGCGAACGGTGTGCCACAAATCAACAGCAACGAGTCGAGCGACAACAACGCCATCTCCTCTCGCTGGCTTACGAGTGCCAACTATCTCGTATTAAAGAACCTCTACCTGAGCTACGACTTGCCAAAGGAGTGGACTCGCGCCATCTATATGGAGGGCATCCGTGTGAACCTCTCTTGCGAGAATGTTTTCACATCCACCAAGCGCCGAGGCATGAACCCTCAGCAGAGCATCAATGGTTATCAGTACAACTATCTGATGACTCCTAGGGTGTTTACTATCGGAATCGACGTAAAGTTTTAGTTAGAAGTTAGGAGTTAGAAGTTAGGAGTTAGGAGTTTTCTGACTTCGGAAACTATTATATATAATAAGGTATAGAATGAAGAAAAGAAACAAACTATATACAATCGCTGGGGCCTTCGCCCTGCTCACTTCTTCCCTGTTGCTGACCTCTTGCGGCAGCGACTACCTCAGCGTATCGTCGGGAGGACAGATTGAGCAAGATGGTGTCTATTCCAACACCACCAGCATCCGCTATGCGGTGAATGGATTGGCGAGAATGATGAGCCAGCAATACAAGGACGTGAAATGGAACGGTGAGGGTAGCATCAAGACCTGGTACGGCAACTTTCTGGGCAACGACTACCTTCGCAACAACTACACCGCCCTTGCCCCTATCGTGAACGGCAACTATATGCAGGACCCGACATCCCAATATGATGTCTATCCTTGGTACTACTATTACAAGCTCATCAGCAACGCCAACCCTATCATCCTGCACACAGATGCGGCTTCGGGCGATTTGCAAGACAAGCAATTATTGAAGGCACAGGCGCTCACCTATCGTGCCTACAGTTACATGATGCTGGTGCAGTTTTACGCCAAGCGATGGAGCGATTCCAATAACGGAGCTTCATCGGGTGTGGCTCTGCGACTCGATGAGGGTAAAGGCGACTTGCCTCTCTCTACCCTCGCCCAGTGCTACGAGCAGATATACAAGGACCTAGACCAAGCCATCGACCTCTTTCAGAAGTCGGGCAAGCAAAGAGCCAAAGGCGATTGCTATCTTCCTAGCCTCAACGCCGCATACGCCGTATATGCACGAGCAGCCTTGAACCGAGAGGATTGGGAGAACGCTCGCAAATATGCCCAGTTGGCAAGAGAGGGTTATCCACTGATGACCAACGAGGAATACAAGGACGATGGTTTCAACACCGCCAACCCAGAGTGGATATGGAGCGTGTATAGCGACGAGCAAGAATCCATCTACTATTATCAATTCTTCGCCAGCGAAGGTTCCAACACCAACTATAGCAGTTATCTGAACCGTGCAGCAGGTATCAGCAAGGAACTCTACCAACAGATACCTGCATCCGACATTCGCCGAGAGATGTTCCTCGACCCGAAGAGCGATGCCTATACGGCAAGCAACAACTATGGTGGGGCAGCCCTAAAGGCTCGTGCCTTTGCTGAGTATGGAAGCAAACTCAATGCCAAGACGGGCATCTTCGC
>DBLF01000102.1 GCA_002297965.1 Candidatus Segatella papionis | reverse complement strand
TTCGCCTCGCTATCGCTCGCGCACTCGTTAAGATTGACGCTGAGGATAAGAAGGCTTTGAAGGACGCAGGCTTTATGACACGTGACTCACGTGCTGTTGAGCGTAAGAAGCCAGGTCAGCCAAAGGCTCGTCGTCGCTTCCAGTTCAGCAAGCGTTAATCTATACATTATTTTATATATATTATAGGTTATATATAGCTGAGCTAAAAAGTTTAGTATCTAAATCGGTGAGATTCCATTAATCGGGGACTACCCACCGACTGATCTAACTACTTAGATTAAAAAGAAAGTAAACACATTTAAACAAGAAAAAGAAAATGTCAAGAACAAATTTTGACCAGTTACTTCAGGCAGGTTGCCACTTCGGACACCTCCGTCGCAAGTGGAACCCAGCAATGGCTCCTTACATCTTCATGGAGCGTAACGGTATTCATATCATCGACCTTAACAAGACAGTCGCTAAGATCGACGACGCTGCTGAGGCTCTCAAGGAAATCGCCAAGTCAGGTAAGAAAATCCTGTTTGTCGCTACTAAAAAACAAGCTAAGGACGTAGTTGCCGAGAAGGCAGCTTCTGTAAATATGCCATACGTAAACGAGCGTTGGGCTGGTGGTATGCTCACCAACTTCCCTACAATTCGTAAGGCAGTGAAGAAAATGACAAACATCGACAAGCTTTTGAACGATGGTACATTCTCTAACCTCTCTAAGCGCGAGTTGCTTCAGATTAGCCGCCAGCGCGCTAAGTTGGAGAAGAACCTTGGTTCTATCGCTGACTTGACTCGTCTCCCAAGCGCACTCTTCGTTGTTGACGTAATGAAGGAGCACATCGCTGTTAAGGAGGCTAACCGTCTTGGTATCCCTGTGTTCGGTATCGTTGATACTAACTCTGATCCTAAGAATATCGACTACGTTATCCCAGCTAACGATGACGCTAAGGACTCTGTAGAGGCTATCCTCTCTGCAGTTTGCGGTGCTATCGCTGAGGGTCTTGAGGAGCGCAAGGCAGAGAAGGCTGACGATAAGGCTGCTGCTGAGCAGAAGGATCAGCCTAAGAAGAAGGCTGCTCGCAAGGAAGACGCTGAGTAATTAGGTCTTAAAGAATATATACTGGAGCCATTGATTCTGTTTTATGATTCGATGGCTTTAGTAGCTTTTAATCAAAGATTATTATTAACATTTTAATATAAGAAAATATTATGGCTGTTACAATAGCTGAGATCCAGAAGCTTCGTAAGATGACAGGTGCTGGTCTTGCAGACTGCAAGAAGGCCTTGACTGAGGCTGATGGTGATATCGAGAAAGCAATCGAACTCGTTCGTGAGCGTGGTCTTGCAATCGCTGCAAAGCGTTCTGACCGTGAGACTTCTAATGGTTGCGTGCTCGTTAAGAGTGCAAATGGCTTCGCTGCAATGGTTGCCGTTAAGTGTGAAACTGACTTCGTTGCTGCTGGTAAGGAGTTCATCGGTATGACCGAGGAAATCCTCGACGCTGCTATCGCTGCCAAGGCTAAGAGTCTCGACGAGGTGAAGAAGTTGGTTCTCGCTTCTGGTGATGACGCTGAGACTGCTGTTAAGCATCGCTCTGGTATCACTGGCGAGAAGATGGAGCTTGATGGCTACAACTTCTTGGAGGGTGACAACATCTCAGTTTACGACCACATGGGTAAGCACACATTGTGTACTATGGTTCAGCTCAACGAGAACAACGAGGAGGCTGGCCACAAGGTAGCTATGCAGGTAGCTGCTATGCGCCCTGTAGCTCTCGACGAGTCTTCTGTTTCTGAGGAGACTAAGAAGAAGGAGCTTGAGGTAGCTGTTGCCAAGACTAAGGAAGAGCTCGTAGAGAAGGCTGTGAACGCTGCTCTCAAGAAGGCTGGCATCAACCCAGCTCACGTTGACTCTGAGGATCACATCGAGAGCAACACCAAGAAGGGTTGGTTGACACCTGAGCAGGCTGAAGAGGCTCGCAACATCAAGAAGACTGTTGCTGAGGAGAAGGCTGCTTCTTTGAACGAGAACATGATCAACAACATCGCTAATGGTCGTTTGGCTAAGTTCTTCAAGGAGAACTGCCTCGTTGACCAGGAGTTCCAGTTCGGCGATGGCGACAAGCAGACTGTTGCTCAGTACCTCGCTGCTCAGAGCAAGGATCTTAAGATTGTTGCTTACAAGCGCTTCACTCTTGCTGCTGAGTAATCATCGCTCAATGGCAAGGCTTAATTTGACTTATAGTTAAATTAGAATACCCGGGAGTTATGGAGTTAAAGCTTAGCTTTGCTTCTAACTCCCTTTTCTTTTATCATAAACATTCAGGGGGCTACCCGATGGGGGATGGCTCTTTTTCTTAATAAATATTGATGTTATGAAGATTTTCGCCATCGGTATGAACTATGCCGAACACAATAAATCACTGCATGGTACGTTATCTAAACCAGAGCGTCCTGTTATCTTTACCAAGGCAGACTCTGCGCTGCTCAACAATGGCAAACCATTCTTCATTCCAGACCATCTGGGAAGAATTGAGTATGAGACCGAGTTGGTGGTGCGCATCTGCAAACTGGGCAAGACCATCCCGCAGCGTTTCGCCCATCGCTATTACGATGCTGTGACCGTGGGCATCGACTTCACGGCACGAGAGATGCAGAAACAGTTGCGCGAGAAAGGGCAACCTTGGGAACTCGCCAAGGGATTTGATGGCTCTGCCGTCATCGGCGAGTGGGTGGATATTCAGAAGTTCCGCGACATCCAGGCCATTCATTTCCATCTCGACTTGAATGGCGAGAATGTTCAGGAGGGCTGCTCCAGCGATATGCTCTATAAGGTGGACGAAATCATCTCGTACATCAGCCAGTATTTTACGCTGAAAACCGGTGATTTGCTCTACACGGGTTGTCCTACAGGCTGTGGACCAGTAAAGATTGACGACCACTTGGAGGGCTATCTGGAAGACAGGAAGGTGCTCGACTTTATGTGCAAATAGCAAACGAAAAGACTTTGCAAAGATAGAAAGTAATATATGGATAAAAGCAAGATATGGAAATACCTTGGTGTGTTGGCTTGGCTGGTCGTCGTGGCTCTGCCTGCTTCCGCCCAGAGATTCTTCAACCTCACTTCGCAAGAAGTGAAGGTGGATTCCGTATTGCCCCAATTCGTATATTCCCTGCCTTTGCAGGGGGATTATCAAGACTCTATTTATACGGTGACGGTGAAATATCCCGAGTATGTGGATATGCCCGTTGCCGATATTCAGAATTATAACCGCTTGTTGGGGGCTGCGCTTCCCGAGCAAGTGATGGTACAGCAGCAAATCACGGAGTGCAGGAAGCAAGGTTTGCTGGTGGTTTCTTTTTCTCCTTTGGTTTTTAGGCAACATAGTTACCAGGTGTTAGCTAGCTTTATGCTGGATGTGAAGGCTAGTCCGCTGACGCAAAAACAGCGCAAGGCTCGTATGCAGAGCCGTGCCGAAGAAGGGGATGCTTCTACTTCCCAGATGTATGCAGCCCACTCCGTATTGTCCAGTGGCAGATGGGCTAAGATAAGGGTGAGTGAATCGGGGGTGCATCAGTTGACCGCCGACGTGGTGCGCCGAGCTGGTTTTACCGATATTAATAAGGTGAAAATCTACGGCTATGGGGGTAATCTGCAAAACGAGGCTCTCTATGCCAACGACTTGCGTAATACCGACGATCTCAAGGAGGTGAAGCAATACGTTGCCGCAGGCAAGCATTATTTTTATGCTCGGGGTCCCGTGAGTTGGAGCAGCAACCAAGCCATGGTTCGTACCCGCAATCCTTATTCGGATTATGGTTATTATTTTATCACCCAGGAGGACACCGAGCCAAGCCAATGGGAGGATTCTGCTTCCTTCGTCTCCTCGTGCTATCCGATGCCCGAGGATTATCATTCGCTCTATGAGGTGGATGGCTATAGTTGGTTCCACGGAGGTAGAAATCTGTTTCATCCTACGGCAGTCAAGCTCGGGGATACCCAATCGGTGGTCGTAAGCAATAACACAGGCAGTGGAAGAGGAACGCTGAACGTGGCAGTTACAGCCGCAGTCAATAGCTCCGTGATGATTCTTAAGAATGATTCCGTGCTGGGAACCATCAGTCTCACTCTACCCACCAATGGGGGCAGTATCACTTATGCCCAGGGGGTCGAGAGGAATGCACTCTATTCGCTCAACGACTTGAAGGAAAAAGACACCATTGTCGTGCAGCCTCTTACCGGAGGTCCGATACGATTGGATTATGTGTCGATGACTTGGGAGGAGCCTACTCCCTTCGTTGGCTTGGGAAATGCTGTTCCTGCGGCAGAGTATGTTTATGGAATCACTAACCAAGACCATCACGCCGATGCTTTGGCAGATATGGTTATTATCATTCCGACATCTCAGAAATTACTAAAACAAGCACTAAGACTCAAGAAATTTCACGAAGCCCATGATGGGTTGCGTGTCAACATTGTGCCAGCCGACGAACTCTATAATGAGTTTTCCAGTGGTACGCCCGATGCCAATGCCTATCGCCGCTACTTGCGCATGTTGAGCGACAAGGCAACCTCGGCGGCCGATATGCCGAAATATCTGTTGCTGTTTGGCGACTGCGTATGGGACAATCGTATGCTTACCCCAGACTGCAAGCAGTTGTCTCCTGATGATTACTTGCTCTGTCATGAGAGTGAAGATTCGTTTAGCAAGACTACCTGCTATGTGAGCGACAGTTGGCTCGGAATCATCGGCGAGGGGAAAGGCGCAGACCCGAGGATTGAACTACAGGATGTAGGTGTGGGAAGATTTCCCGTGGCTACAGCCGAGGAAGCAAAGATATTGGTGGATAAGACCATCGATTACATGAAAAATGAAAATGCCGGCTCTTGGCAGAATACCCTCTTGTTTATGGGGGACGACGGCAACAACAACCTTCACATGACCGATGCCAACGAGGTGGCAGACGACATCGCCTCTTTACATCCTGGATATGTAGTCAAAAAGGTGATGTGGGACGCTTATACCCGTGAGACTTCCTCCACAGGAAACACCTATCCCGAGGTGACCAAGCTTATTAAGCAACAACAGGCGGCTGGTGCGCTCGTGATGGACTATGCGGGACATGGAAGCGAAACGCAAATATCGCACGAGAATGTGCTCAAGATAACCGATTTCGAGGCGTTCAGAAATGAAAACTTGCCTTTGTGGGTGACGGCATCTTGCGACATCATGCCCTTCGATGGCGTGACCCCTACTATTGGAGAGGCTGCCCTCCTCAATGAGAAGGGTGGAGCGGTGGCCTTCTATGGTACAACCCGTACGGTGTTTGCCCAACAGAACAAATATATCAACCGTGCCTTCTTGCGCCGGGTGTTGAGCTTGGTGAATGGCAAGCCCATCACCTTGGGCGAGGCTCATCGATTGGCGCAAAACGATGTGATGCTAGGAAACGTTGTGACGGGCGAAACCGACCGTTCGGAAAACCATCTTCAGTATGCCTTGCTGGGCGACCCAGCCTTGTCGCTCAACCTGCCAACGATACAGATAGTGGTTGATTCCATCAATGGTGTAGCTACCGACCGTACAGATACGATACCTCGGCTAAAGGCTGGAAGCGTGGCTAGAATGGCAGGACACATAGAGGGAAATTCTGAATTCCAAGGCACTGTGACTGCTACGGTCAGAGATTCCAAGGAGTTGATTACTTGCAAGTTGAACGATACAAGTGCCGATGGCGCATCGGAAGCTTTTCAGTTTTACGACCGTCAGAAAACCCTTTATCAAGGTTCTGATAGCGTTTCGGGTGGCAAGTTCTCCTTCCTGTTCGCCGTGCCTAAGGATATCAATTACTCTGATGCCACAGGATTGGTGAGCCTTTATGCGATAAGTGACGATAAGCTACAGAGGGCGAATGGCGCTTGCGAGCAATTCACCGTTGGGGGCAGCGTGGAAGCACGCAACGACTCGATAGGCCCGTCTATTTATTGCTATCTCAACTCCCCTTCGTTTGTGGATGGAGGCAATGTGAACACCACACCGTTCTTCGTGGCTAAACTATCCGACAAAGACGGTATCAATGCGGCTGGTAGCGGTATCGGGCACGACTTGAAGCTGGTGATAGATGGAGATATGCAGAAGGTGTATAATCTCAACGATCATTTCACCTACGACTTTGGTACTTATACCAGTGGCTCTACCTATTATAGTATTCCTGAGTTGACACCAGGCAAACATCAGCTTCGGTTCACGGCATGGGATATTCAGAACAATAGTTCCACCACGACGCTCAACTTCAATGTGGTGAGCGGCTTGGCACCTTCGCTCTTCGATGTGGGAGTGACGGAAAATCCTGCCAAGACCACGACCACCTTTATCGTGTCGCACGACCGTACGGATAGCAATATGGATGTGGTGGTCGAGCTCTTCGACACATCGGGCAGGCAACTTTGGCGACATGCTGAAAGTGGTGTGCCTGCATCGAATGCCTATACCATCAAGTGGGACTTGACGGTGGATGGTGGTCGTACCTTGGGTACGGGCATTTACCTGTATCGGGTAAAGGTATCATCGGATGGTAGCAGCTATACATCCAAGACCAAGAAGCTCATCATCATTAAGTAGTGAGGCTTTCTGGGTAAGGAATCTGCTGCTCATAAGTAATGTAACAAAGAAGCGATAATATTTCGAAAGAAAAAAGATAAATAGTAAATCAAAAGATAAATAGTAAACAAAAAGATAAATATAGAGAATAATATGAATAGAGTCTTCAAGATATTCACGATAGTTTTCCTTTCGGCATTTGCACTGTCGGCTAGTGCGCAAGACGATGATACGAAGGAGAGCCTTTTCAATCCTGTGAACTACGCGGTTATCTCGCAAACCATTGCGCCTGATGCCCGTGGCGGAGGATTGGGCGACGTGGGTGCTGCCACCGACCCAGATGTCAATTCCCAATATTGGAATCCTGCAAAGTATCCTTTCAATATTTCTAGGGCAGGAGTGGCTTTGAACTTCACGCCGTGGTTGCGTTCGTTGGTCAACGATATGAACCTTGCCTATCTGGCAGGTTATTACCGTATTGGTGATTATAGTGCAGTGTCGGCTTCCCTTCGATACTTCAATATGGGCGAGGTGTATCTCTCCAATCCTGACGAGAATACCAATGCCATGACCATCAATCCGTATGAGATGTCGCTGGATGTGGCTTACTCCTTGATGTTGAGCGAGAAATTCTCCTTGGCGGCAGCCATCCGATGGATTTATTCCGATTTGCGTTTCGACTATCATGAGGAGAATTCGCCTGCGTCTGCTTTTGCCGCCGATATAGCCGCTTATTATCAGAACTATATCAATATCGGACAGCGAGAGTGTCAGTTGGGCATCGGTCTCAACATTTCCAACATAGGTAGTAAGATTACTTTCAGCGGACAGGAGTATGGTGAGTTTTTGCCAACCAATATGCGTCTAGGAGCCTCGCTGATGATACCCATCGACGAATATAACCGCTTTACCATCGCCGCCGATGCCAATAAATACTTGGTGCCAACTGTTCCCGCACAGAAGGAGGGCGAGGATAACTCTGAATACGAAGACCGTGTGCATCGTGAGTACAACGATATTTCGGGCATCAGCGGCATCTTCAAGAGTTTTAGCGATGCACCTGGAGGATTCAAGGAAGAGCTAGAGGAAATCAACTATGGAGTGGGTGCCGAATATGTTTACAACGATAAGTTTTCATTGCGTGCAGGCTATCACCACGAGAGCCAGAGCAAGGGCAATCGCAAATACTTCACTGTGGGAGCCGGTTTCAAGATGAATGTCTTCTCGCTGGATGCTGCATACGTGGTGGCGACAGCCAAGAGTAATCCGCTTGACCAGACCTTGCGCTTCACACTTTCGTTTGATATGGACGGCTTGAAGGACTTGTTCAAAAGATAATGAAGAAATATTTTCGGGAGAATCAAAATACATTATTAATTAAATTCTTATATCAATGATGAATATACGAGTAGGATTTGGATATGATGTACACAAGTTGGTGGAGAACAGAGACTTGTGGTTAGGAGGCATCAAGATAGATTATGAGTTGGGATTGTTGGGACATAGCGATGCCGACGTGTTGATACATGCCATTTGCGACGCTCTCTTGGGAGCAGCCAATATGCGCGACATCGGTTACCATTTCCCTGATACGGCAGCCGAGACCCTGGATGTTGATTCCAAGATCTTGCTCAAAAAGACGATGGACTTGATTGCCACCAAGGGATACTCCCTGGGCAACATCGATGCCACTATCTGTGCCGAGCGTCCTAAGCTCAATCCCCATGTGCCAGCCATGAAAGAGTGTCTGGCAAAGGTGATGGGAGTGGATGAGGACCAGATTTCCATCAAGGCAACCACTACCGAGAAGTTAGGCTTTACTGGTAGAATGGAAGGTATCTCTGCCTATGCTACTGTCTTGATAGTTAAGGAATAACGGCAGGCAAATACGTAAAAGACTATGCCCCTGTCTTCAGTTTCTTTGATTTATATCAATAAAAAACTTTAAAATGATATTTTTCTTTCTTAAAAGTTTGGAAGATAAAGGAAATAGTCGTATCTTTGCAGCGTCAAAAGGTTAATAGATTGTTTAGGTTAGTAGTAATAGATTTAGGTTTTTAGTTATTAGGTTTTAAGGTAGATTGTTTAACATTAATTAAGAAGGTCGTGAGACTATCCTGATTAGAATTTTTAAGTTAAACATAGTGCATGCCACTGCTCGTTGAGAGTTGTGGCATGTTTTTTTATGTTATTTTTTTGGTGCAAAGGGATTTTTTCACTATCTTTGCTCCCAGAAAATGAAGATTAGCAATGAGAGTACTCTTAGTAAACACAAGCGAGAAGACAGGTGGTGCGGCTGTAGCGGCCAATCGCCTGATGGATGCCCTTAACAACAATGGCGTTAAGGCAAAGATGTTGGTGCGTGACAAGACTACGGAAGACATCACCGTGGTTAGCTTGCCTCGTTCCTTCAAGTTGCGTTGGAATTTCTTGTGGGAGCGATGGTGCGTGTTTTGGCATCTTCATTTCTCCAAGCATCATCTTTGGGAAATAGATATGGCTACGGCAGGCTCTGACATTACCAAGCTCCGTGAGTTCCAGGAGGCTGATGTAATCCATCTCTCTTGGATAAACCAGGGTATGCTCTCCCTCAAGAGCATCCGAAAGATTCTGAAGAGTGGTAAGCCTGTGGTTTGGACTATGCACGACCTTTGGGCGGCTACGGGCATTTGTCACTATGCTCGGGGGTGCAATCGTTATGGCTCGGCTTGTGGAAATTGTCCTCTATTGCCACATAAGGGAGGCAAGCACGACTTGTCGGCTAAGGTCTTTAGCCGTAAGAAGGCTCTTTATCATGGTGGTAACATCTACTTCGTGAGTTGCAGCAAGTGGTTGGCGCAGCAAGCCAAGAAGAGCGGACTCTTCGTGGGGCAGCGAATCACCAATATCCCTAATCCCATAGATACCCATGTGTTCTGTCCGCAAGACAAGGCGGAGGCTCGGTTGCGCTCAGGCTTGCCTGCCGACAAGCACATCATACTCTTTGTGTCACAACGGGTGACCGACGAGCGCAAAGGCATGAAATATTTTGTGGAAGCCATCGACAAGTTGATTGCCAAGTATCCGGATATGGTTCATAACACGGCAATCGCCATCTTGGGCGGGCATTCCGAGGAGGTGACTCTCTCTCTTCCTTCCTATTCCTTGGGGTATGTGAGCGATGAGAAGAGGATTGTGAACATCTATAATTCGGTGGATGTATTTGTGTTGCCATCTTTGGAGGACAATTTGCCTAACACAATCATGGAGGCAATGGCATGTGGTGTGCCTAGCGTAGGCTTCAAGGTCGGCGGAATACCGGAGATGATAGACCATCAGAAAACGGGCTATGTAGCCAACTATCGTGATGCGGATGATTTGGCTGCCGGCATCCATTGGGTGCTGGAGGAAGGTGATAGGGAAACGATGAAGCAAGCATGCTTGCACAAAGTTTCGCAATGTTACTCGCAGCATGCGGTAGCCCTAAAATATATAGAGGTGTATAATCAGGCTATGGCCTACAAAAACTACCATTTATGATTAAGTTTACAGTCGTCACCTGTACATTCAACGCCGAGAGTGTATTGCAACGTACATTGGATAGTGTGAATAAGCAGACTTATTGCAACATAGAGCACCTCATCATCGATGGTGTGTCGAAAGACAAGACGCTGGCTATGGTCAAGGCTTACCAGCACAAGGCGCAAGTGGGTGAGAACGCACATGAGATAAAAGTGTATTCTGAACCCGACAAGGGACTCTACGATGCGATGAACAAAGGCATTGACCGTGCCACGGGTGATTATCTCGTTTTCTTGAATGCAGGGGATGTGTTTCCGGCGGAAGATACCTTGGAGTATGTGGAAGGTTGTGTCGGCGAGGGTGAGGCGTTGCCAGGAGTCCTCTATGGTGACACCGACATCGTGAACGACGAGGGGCACTTTTTGCGCCATCGTAGGTTGACACCACCTAAAAAACTGACCTGGCGTTCTTTTAAGTGGGGAATGTTGGTGTGCCATCAGTCTTTTTATGCTCGTACGGATATTGCTCGTCGGGTGCATTATAACTTGAACTATCGGCTTTCGGCAGATGTGGATTGGTGCATTCGTGTTATGAGAGAAGCGGAGCAACAAAAGCTCTCCCTTCGCAACGTGCATGCAGTCGTAACGAATTATTTGGATGGAGGAATGTCGAAACAGAATCATAAAGCTTCGCTCAAAGAGCGTTTTGAAGTGATGCGAAGTAATTATGGCATTGTCACTACGCTTCTGGTGCATGCTTGGTTTGTTGTAAGAAGCATATTTAAGAAATAAACAAAAGAAATTTCCCAAAATAAGAAAATCTAAGAGGTGAATGGCTTTCACTTCTTAGGTTTTTCAGTGTTATGACAATAGGTGGTGAATTTTAAAGGGTAAGTATTCTTGCTTGTTTAAAATGGCTAATATAACAGAAAATACCCCCTAAAATAATAAATATTCCCCTCTTGTTGCTAAAAATTACCCTATCTTTGCACCCAGAAAACGAAAAGTATTGAATCAAAACTATTAAATA
>DBLF01000096.1 GCA_002297965.1 Candidatus Segatella papionis | reverse complement strand
TATACATTCCCAAAGGATGAGACTCATTTCTACGAGATTGATTTTTTGTTATCGAGGGGGTCTAAGCTATGTCCTGTAGAGGTGAAGTCATCTGGTTATAAGGCCCATGCCTCGATAGATGCCTTTTGCAAGAAATATTCTGACAGGGTAGGGCAAGCCTACCTTGTTTACACCAAGGATTTGCTGAAGGATGGGCAGTTGTTGATGGCTCCTGTATATATGGTGTCGTTGTTATGATTATGGATAGGAATTATCTGCCTCAAAATGAAATTATCTGCCTCATTAAGCGACAAAATGAGGCAGATAAATGTGAAATAAGGCGGAATATTGGGTGGATTTGCGAAAAAATGAGGATTTTATTTGGCGGTTATCCCAAAATGAACTATATTTGCATTGTCGTTATGACACAGTTTCTCCACAGGTCGTCATCGTATAGGTGCCAATCTGCCCCACGATTTGCGGTTAAACTGCCTATGTTTAGAACTATAAATAGTATTTATGGGGGGGCAAACCCATGTGTTTTAAGAACGATTATGAAGAAAACATTACTCACATAAGCTCTTGCTGTCATAGCCTTGGCAGCTAGCGCTCAGTCACAAGTAGCTAGTCCTGCTGGCGAATTCGAGTTTATCACCAAGAACCTTACTGTGGGTGGTAAGATTATCCCAACCTCTATGGTCAAGGACGAGGAGAATGCCATGTACGACTTTACTATCTACAATTCTTCCTTCAATACAGAGAAAAGCTTCAGCCTCCCTCGACATAAATATACCTATACGGTGAAGACATTAGAGGCTCAGGCTCCTTTTACAGTGGGCAATATAGTGAACAAAGATGATTATGAGCGGGGGAACGCGGATTGGTATGATAAAGACGGGCAAAAGACAATCTCTACGCTAGATGATTGGAAAGCATACGTGAGCTAGAATATTGGTTCTGACTGGGTCACATTCACCGATGCCGAGGGACACTTTGCTACTCATCGCTCTGATGGCTGGATGCAATTTTATGAGGCTACAAGCGATGGTGTCATCATGCGTCAGAACTATCTCTATTTTGATAATGCCAACAATAAGATTATAGAGCGGAATGCTGATGTAACCGTTAATATTAGCACCGACAACCTCACTTGGACAGAGGTAGGCTCTAACGAGGGCTGTGTCACTTCCGAACTTCTTGATACCGAATTGAAGGATTACGATGCCAACTGCGCAGAGTCTTACGACAGCTATCTCACACAGAGTCTCTTCAATAACGACGATAAGTTTGAACTTGTGATGATGGAGTATAAGGAGACCACGGCTGATGATACCCAAGACGATGGTAGTGGTCGTCCTATCATTAATGGCGTTCGTTATAATATAACAGGAGTGAACGACGACAAGGTTATCCTCCAGAAGAATGAGCAGGATAAGTATTATGCGAGCTACGTCTCTGTCCTTAACGAGGACGGGAAGGAAATCCTGGCTCTCCCAGAGTCTAGCCATTATGCTGAATTTGCCAAGGTTGACGGCAAACTCTATATGATGGTTGACAACTATAAAAATGGCCGGGAGCAGACAATCATCTACTCTGTAGACAATGTGAACACCAGCATCACCGAGCTGGCTCGTACCAACGCCGTGAAGTCTAGAAAGACCTTCAATATGGCTGGCATGCAAGTGAGCAAGGATGCCAAGGGCATCGTCATCCAGCAGGGCGGCAAGAAGTATATCAACAAGTAAGATTCTTGTAATACAATAAACAAATAAAGATGAGGCGATATTCTACCTATAATATTATTAAGGTAGGGTATCGCCTCATATTACTCTAAGTTTGAAGCGATTTTACTCAATGCACTGAGTAATTCGTTTCTTTTATCGTTGGCAAAGGTAAGCAATATTTTTGATATACAGCGCTTTATAGGCTTGTTTTTGGCTTCTTGAAAAGTTTAAAAAACTAACTCATAGCTTTGTTGCCAGGAAGTCATAGTTTTTCACTCTGAAAGTCGTAGTTTTCTTCTGAGGCGAAATCGATTGTCAACAGAGTCAACAGTTAACAGTTAGATTTTGCATACCCACACACCTATATAAAAAGAAGTATATATATATTATAATATAATAAGGTACGCAGGAGGGGAGACCATCGAAAAATGAACTGTTAACTGTTGACTTTGTTAACTCGATTAGCATTGTTGATGCAATTGAATCAATCTTCACTAGTGCTTCCTCTCATCTTCACTAGTGCTTCCTCTTGTCTTCACTAGTGCTTCCTCTCATCATAACTAGTGCTTCCTCTCATCATAACTTATGCCTATGTTAATCTAAAATCATAACTTGTCGCCTAAAGTCTTGCTTGTTTCGCAGAAAATCATTACCTTTGCCGTACCTAAAAAGAATAATAACGAAAAAAATAACAATGAAGATAAATTTCAATATCGTAGGACTTACCCATGGCACCAAGAAACAGAGCCTAATGGAGTATGCCCACCAAGCAAAAGGCAAGCGTCTCGCCCTAGTGATGGACAATCAGAACGAGTTCGACCCCCATAGCCGTCGCCGTGAAGGATGGCTGTGAGCGCATCGGATATGTGGCGGCGCAGGACAGCGAGGAGGTGAGGGCTGCGATGGTTGCGTCGGGTAGGAAGATGCTGCTCGCCACCTGCAAGGGGTGGGGCACCAAGGATGGAAGCGAACAAGGTCTGTACTTGACCGCCGAGGTAGCTTTCGAGGCAAAGATGCCTATTGAGCAGGCGTATGCCCAGGTTTACGATGACTCCCAATTTGCTAGTTGGGAATATTCCGGTCCTACGTATTGCATCAGCCAACTGAGCGACATCGACAGCAATACGGATATGCTGGAGGAACTTCTTGTCGACGTACAGCGAGAGAAGACTCAGCGAGAGAAGACTCAGCAAGAGAACTCTCAGCGAGGTGAGAATGCGCAAGAAGAATCGCTCTCCGAAGAGATGAGTTTGATGATGCAAGGAGTGCTCGCCGACTTTTTGAAGAACCACAGTTTCGACTACTCTCGCGAGATGAGGCGCACCCGTCGGCGTATCTGCGAATTGCTCTCCGGGATTGTGGGCGATTTTCCTCGGGAGGAAAAAGAATTTTCCTCGGGAGGTAAAAATGAGGGTGGGTTCTCCAAGCGAGATTCCGAAAGTGAGGCTTCTGAGCTAAAATCGGGAGCTGATGCTTTGAGCCAGGGCTTGAAGGCATTGCTCGCCGACATGGGATTCATCACCAGCTCGCGCTATAGAGACCGTGCGGCACGCTGCTTCTTCATCGACACTCCTTGCACGCTGCTGCGAAATCATACCGGGGCTTACGACTACAGCGACCGCCTCGACGAGATAGAGCGCCAGCTGGAGAATTTCCCCGACAACTTGTATAGCTATTTCAAGGCAGACCCCGTGGATTTCCTCCGCAGGGTATTCTATCGCCGTGTGCCTCGCAAGCAGATGGTGCAGTTGCTCTCGGGCATCATCCTCATGGTGATGAACTGCCGTGTGGAAGATGTGAAGCAATGGGGCAAGCATGACGGCAGGGAGTCGCTGGAGGTGATGAAATGCTTGGGCAACCATAAGAAGATGGATGCAACGATAAGGGCAGCCATTGTAGATGCCTGTCTGGTGCAGATTTCCGATGTTTTCAATAAAGGTGGATATGCTAGGCTCATCAAATATCAGTCGGATTGGTATCCGATTTATCGCATGCTCCAGGAGATAGGGGAGTATGGCAATGGCGAGGAAGAAAAATTCTGCAAACGCATCGTATCGCCCGACCTCACCCGTGCCGCCTACATCCAGCGCCTCGACGACGCCCAGAAGGCGGGCAGCGCTTACCTATATTGTAAGATGGACGAGGTGGATATGCTCAAGAAGTTCAACGACCCTAGCCAGCTCCACCATCGCCGTGACTCAGAAGTTCTTCTCGCTTCGAGAGGTGGCTGATGGAGCCGTGAGCCGCTTGACGCTCTCCACCATCATTCGCCCAGATTTCGCTCCACGTCCTGTGGTGGGCGAGTACGACGCAGAGTTTAAGTCGAAGCTCCACGAATATATCCAGCGTTTGAACGGAGCCCACGGCTTCGTGGATTGCAAGAAGGCTCGCCAGCTGGCAGAGCGCCTGGAGCTGGAAATCATGGAGACCGCCCAGCTGGCCGACAACAAGGCCTACGCCGAGTTTGCCAATCGAGCCTTGGCGAATGGCTACCGCAGGGCGATGGTGCTCTACCTGGCTAACGGCGAGAAGTGGGAGAAGCCGATGGAGGATTTCATCGAGTGGAGCGTGAAGTACGACCTGTGGTGCAAGATGCGCTTCTTCGGCAACCAGATGCAGGAGGCGATAGATGGCGACCATCGCAATGTGTGCCACGCCGGTCCTAGCAATCTCTTGGTGTTCGTGCCCGACACCTTCACACTGGTAGAGATAGAGCAGGTGTATCTGCTGCACGGCAAGAAGGGGCGTTTGGCTAGCTTGCTCTCTATGTGGGCGAAGCGTGGACACATCGTGAAGAACATGGATGGCACCTATTCGAAGACCGAGCGTTTCATCGCCAAGTATGGTCATTATGGCACGCCAGGTGTGGCAGCTTAATCTCCTAGAATCACCCTCATCCCTCCTTGGGCAAGGAGGACTCCAACTCTCTTCTGCCATTTTTGCAGTTTCTGTCATAGAAAACGGCAAAAATGGCAGTTCCTTTCAGCCTCTTCTTGACCGAAATCAAGAAATCGGGCTTTATCGAAAAAAAACTCCCAAAATATTTGTGTGCGCACACAAAAGGCATTACCTTTGCACTCGAAAAGAAGAAAGAAGGATAAAAGATTAGTAAAAGGGATAACTTGAGAGATTGATTCAGGACACGAAAGACAAGGTCGGAAATGACCTGGAAAGATTGATTAGGTATTAAAAACAGAGAAAGGAAAAAGATTATGATGACATTCGGGATTATGACAGTAGCAGTAGTAGCATTCGCAGCAATCGCTTGCGCAGGTATCAACTTCGGAATCAACAGCTGCAAGTAAGCTCTACACTACACATAGGTGTTAGCAGAAATGAGGTAGGAGATTGAGAAAAGAAAAAGGATAACACATCGAAAGATTGTAAGGAAAAGGATAATAAGTTTAATTTAAAGTAAAGAAAGGAAAAGATTATGTTAGTATTAGGTATTGTTTTCGCAGTAGTAGTAGCATTGGCAGCTGAGATTGGTGTAATCAACAACAAGCTTGCTTAATCGCACACACTGCAAGAAAGGTTTTTAGGTTATTAGTTAGTTTAGAATGGAGTCGAAAGATGGGATATAGTACATCGAAAGATGGAGTATAGAACATGGACTCTGAGTTTAGGACGCAGTAGGAAGCCAAGGGGGCTTCCGAGTAAAAGATGGAGAGCCAAATGGGCTTTCCTGATGATGAGTGGGAGCTGTTGAGGCTCCTTTTTTTATGCCCTTTTGTCTTGTTCCCCTTTTTGTTTTGCTTCCCCCCTTGTTTCGTTTCTATTTGTTTTGTATCTATTTGAAAACGAGGTGTTTAGGTTTCTTGAAACCTTGTTTCCTATCAGTGTGAGAACGAGGTTCGGGAATGTCCAAACGAAAACGAACCGTTAACAGAGTCAACAGTTAACAGTTCGAATTCTTATACTTCCTTATTTGAAAATCAGCGTGGTAAGCCTATCTTTGTCGAAAAGCTCCTTCGCCACGGCTTGCATTTGCTCGCTGGTGATTTCATCCACCTGTTCGTAGAGCCTGTCCACGTTTTTCTCCCAGCCATAGTGCAGGAAGCTCTTGCCGAAGTCGAGGGCGAAGTTCTCCCGGTTGTCGCAAGCCACGCCTATCTGTCCCTTTATCTGTTTCTTGGCAGCATGGAGCTGTGCCTCGCTCAAAGGCTTTTCCATCAACTTGTCCAGCTCTCGTCGAACCAGTCGGAGGCATCGCTTCACATCGTGCTCATCGCATCCGAAGTAGATGCTCCAAGTGCCTGTGTCGCCGTATGCCACCATCGTGCTCTCCACGGTATAGACCAAGCCGTTGTGCTCACGCAGGGCGAGGTTGAGCTTGGCGTTCATGCCAGGACCGCCCAGGATATTGTTGAGCAGATAGAGCGGCATTCGTCGGTCGTCGTGTACATCGTAGGCACGAGTGCCAATCATCACGTGCGCCTGATGCGTGTTCTTCTCCATCACGATGGTCTGGCCCTCGATGTCGCTCACAGGTAAATTATTTCTAAGTCCCACAGATTTCACAGATGGCACAGATGAATCCGTAGGCATAGTTGTCTTAAATTCTCCCGTAGGCGTTTCGGCGGATTTGCAATCCGCCGAGCATGGAGCTTTGAGGGTGGCATTGCTACTTACTGCGGATTGCAAATCCGCAGAGCCCCCTTCGGGGAGCAGGCTTGCCGATGCCTTTTCCAAGAGCTTTACCAGTCGCTTGAAGTCGATGTCGCCATAGGCGAAGAAGATGGCGTTGTCTGGTCGATAGAGCTTCTTGGTAAACCTCAGGGCATCCTCGGTCTTGAAGGCTCTCACCTGTTGGGCGGTGCCCAGGATATTATGTCCGAGTGGACTCCCCTTGAAGAGAATGTTCTCGAATTCATCGTATATCAGTTCGGCGGGCGAGTCGTTGTAACTCTCTATCTCATCGCAGATTACCTCCACCTCCTTGTCGATTTCCGCTTGCGGATAGACGGAGTGGAACACGATGTCGGAGAGCAAATCTACGGCACGGGCGATGTGCTCCTTGAGGATGGCGGCGTAATATACTGTGCCCTCCTTGTTGGTGTAGGCGTTGAGGTCGCCTCCCACGCTCTCCAGGCAGTTGAGAATGTGCCAAGCCTTGCGTCGCTCGGTGCCCTTGAAGGTGACGTGCTCGCAGAAGTGGGCCAGTCCCTCTTCGCCCGGCTCCTCGTCTCGGGTGCCGGCGTTAATCTGATAGCCGCAATACACCACCTTGCTGTCTGACGGCAGATGGATGATGCGGAGTCCATTATCGAGTGTATAAGTATTGTATTTCATTCGTTTGATGCTTTCTTATGAACTTCTCTTTGAACTTCTCTTTTGAATTTTTCTATCTTGTGAATGTTCTAATCGAAGTGCAAAGATACACCGAAAATGTAATTTATCCAAAATATTCGCTCTTTTTCTTTGCATTATCACCAAAAAGATTTATCTTTGTCCTCAAAATAAATAACAAGTTAAAAAACAATGCGCAAAGTAATAGGAATAGGAGAGACCGTGCTTGACATCATCTTCAAGAACGGCAAGCCGATAGAGGCGGTACCGGGTGGCTCATCGTTCAACGCTGTCATCTCGTTGGGACGTGCGGGCGTCAATGCTTCGTTCATCAGCGAGGCGGGCAACGACCGCATCGGCGAATATGTGATTCAGTTTCTGAGAGACAACGGGGTGAACGCCGACAACGTGAGCATCTTCCCAGAGTCGAAGTCGCCGCTCTCGTTGGCTTTCCTCGACGAGAACAACAACGCCGACTACATCTTTTATAAGGATCATCCGCACGACCAGCTGGAGTTTGCCACACCGGAAATCAATCCGGGCGACATCGTGCTCTTCGGCTCGTTCTTTGCCCTCAATCCAGTAGTGCGCCCACAGGTGGCTGGCTTCCTGGAGTATGCCAAGGAGCATGGAGCCATCCTTTACTACGACGTGAACTATCGCTCCTCTCATCAGAACGAAATCATGAAGATTACGCCTAATCTGATAGAGAACCTCGAACTCGCCGACTTCGTACGTGGAAGCCACGAGGACTTCGGTATCCTCTACAAGAAACCTGAGGCCGACAAGGTGTATAATGCCGAGATTAGCTTCTACTGCAAGAAGTTCATCTGCACCCAGGGCGCTGAGCCTGTGGAGGTGCGTGCCGAGAATGGTTTTGCCAAGAGCTATCCTTCGGAGAAGATGAAGACCGTGAGCACCATCGGCGCTGGCGATAACTTCAACGCTGGCTTCGTGTTCGGACTCATCAAGGACGGAATCACCCGCGAGGACATCGACCGAGGCTTGACCGAGGCGCAATGGGATAGTCTCTTGAAATCAGCTCAAGAGTTCTCCGCCGAGTGCTGCAAGGACATCTACAACTACGTGTCGAAGGACTTCGGTGAGAAAAAGAAGAAAGAACTTCGTTAACAGGTCAACAGTTAACAGTTGATATTTGTAGGGGGAACGAAGGCTTCGGCGGATTTGTAATCCGCCGAGTAAGCAAGGTTAGAGAAAGAATATTATAAACAAACAAACTATGACAGAAATTACAAATAAAATTTATTACGTAGGTGTGAACGATCGCAACAAGCATCGTTTCGAGGGCCTCTGGCCTTTGCCAAACGGAGTGAGCTACAACTCCTATATCATCGACGATGAGAAGGTTGCCTTGGTGGATACCGTAGAGGTGGATTTCTTCACCCAGTTCCTGGAGAACATTCATGAGGTCATCGGCGACCGTCCTATCGACTACCTCATCATCAACCACATGGAGCCAGACCACAGCGGCTCCATCGCCCTCATCAAGAAGTACTATCCTAACATCAAGATTGTGGGCAACAAGAAGACCCTCGGCATGCTCCAGGGCTTCTATGGCGTTACCGACGACGTGGTGGAGGTGAAGAACGGCGAGACTTTGAGCCTTGGCAACCACGACTTGAGCTTCGTGCTCATCCCGATGGTTCACTGGCCAGAGACGATGGTGACGCTCGATGCCAAGAACAAGGTGCTCTTCTCGGGCGATGCCTTCGGATGCTTTGGCGCCTTGAACGGTGGTGTCATCGATACAGAGATTAATTGCGACAGCTTCTGGTTGGAGATGGTTCGCTACTATTCTAACATCGTGGGCAAGTATGGCGTGCCTGTGCAGAATGCCCTGAAGAAGTTGGCTGGCGTGGAGCTGGACTACATCTGTTCTACCCACGGACCAGTATGGCACGAGTACATCGAGAAGGTAATCGGTATGTACGATAAGATGTCGAAGTATGAGACGGAGCCAGGCCTCGTCATCTGCTACGGCACGATGTATGGCAACACCGAGCGCATGGCTGAGATTATCGCCCGTGCGGCAAGCAAGGCTGGCGTGAAGAACATCGTGATGTATAACATTTCGAAGACTCATCACAGTTACATCCTCCGCGACATCTTCCGCTACAAGGGCTTGATAGTAGGTGCTCCTACCTACAATGCCGGTCTTTATCACGAGATGGAGACCTTCCTCTCCGAGCTCGCCAACAAGGACATCAAGAACCACCTCTTAGGCTGGTTTGGCTCTCATTGCTGGGCAAGCAAGGCAGTAGCTAAGATTCAGGAGTGGAACGACACGAGATTGCACTTCGAGCCAGTGGGCGAGCCTGTGGATATGAAGCAGGCGATTACGCCAGAGGTCAAGGCGCAGTGCGAGGCACTGGGCAAGGCGATGGCAGAGAAACTGCTGAATGAATAAATTCGTAAAATAGTAAAGGGCGGAAAGGCAAGCTGTGGTTAACAGAGTCAACAGTTAACAGTTTGTTTTTCCGCCCTTTTTTTAGAATAAGTCGATGTTTACGTATAATTAACATTAAAAATGTGCAACATTGCCACTTTTTCATATTAAAAATGTGTATTTTTGCCGAAAAATCATATTAAGGAGAAAAGTATGGCAGAGATACAAAGAGAAATAATAGTAAGATTGAAGGCTTGGAAAGAGAATCCTCGCCGCAAACCCTTGGTGCTGCAAGGTGCACGACAAGTGGGCAAGTCGTGGGCATTGAAGAAGTTTGGCAAGGAATGTTTCGAGGATGTGGTTTACATCAACTTCGATACAATGCCAGCAGTCAAGGAAGATTTCAAGCGAACCAAGGAACCCTTGAAGCTCATCAAATCCATGGAGATGATGATGGGAAAGGCTATTTCTCCCTCTTCTACACTCATCATCCTGGATGAGATACAAGAGTGCAATGAGGCGCTGAATAGCTTGAAGTACTTTTGCGAGGATGCGCCAGAGTATGCGGTAGTGTGCGCTGGTTCGCTCTTGGGGGTGGCTCTCAATCGTAAGGGAGCGTCTTTTCCTGTGGGAAAGGTCGATTTTATGACTCTTTATCCCGTTTCGTTTACGGAGTATCTTAGGGCGAGCGATGAGCGTCTCTATCGCTCCTATCAGATGATAGACAAGGTGATGGCTGTGCCCGAAGTGCTGCATCAGCAGTTGATAGATGCTTATAAGTTGTACCTTGTGATAGGAGGTATGCCTGAGGCGGTCAGTACCTACCTCGATACTCGTTCGTGGGAAGAAGTAAAGGTAGTGCAAGATGCCATCCTTCAGTCTTATTCCTTGGATTTCGCCAAGCATATCAGCAACAAGGATATTCCTCGTGTATTCCAGGTTTGGGGAAACTTGCAAGACCAGTTGGCTCGTGAAGACAAGAAGTTCCGTTATGGTGATGTGCAGAAGGGTGGCAGGGCTCGTGAGTATGAGGGAGCTATCGAATGGTTGTGTTTGGCAGGTTTGGTACATCGAGTCTCAGCGATAGAAACACCTCGCTTGCCTTTGTCTGCCTATAAGAAGAGCAATGCCTTCAAGTTGTATCTCAACGATGTGGGATTGTTAGGGCGTAAGTTTGACTTGGATGCCTCGACGATACTGATGGGCGACAATCTCTTCACGGAGTTCAAGGGGGTGCTGGCTGAGAATTATGTCTTGCAAGCTTTGGTTCGTCAGTATGGCAATCAGCATTATTATTGGACTTCCGGCAATACGGCGGAGGTGGAGTTCGTGTTGCAAAATGCTGGGTGGATTATTCCAGTGGAAGTGAAGGCTGACAAGAACGTTACGGCGAAGAGCTTGGCATATTATCGCAAGCAATATGCTCCCCAGCTCTCCATCCGCCTCTCCACGCTTAATATGCGGAAAGATGATGACTTGCTCAACGTTCCATTGTATCTAGTGGATAAGCTGAAGGCATTGTGCTCTGCGGAAGGATAAGGCTTTAAAAAGGGCTAAAAAGCAAACTGCAAGTTAACAGAGTCAACAGTTAACAGTTTGTTTTTCCGCCCTTTTTGTTTGGTTTGCTAGTGTATTGCTGCCTTGTGTGCCTTCACACTCAAATTTCTTTATCCTTATTGATAAAAAGTTGGCGAAAACGATACGACTTTCCAAATATTTTGTTTATCTTTGCACGCAGATACCGATTCTGCTCACGCCGAGTCGAGGCTTTTCCGATGTCGCTTAGCGATAAGGAGGGCTGAGACGAGGACTAGGGAGGGTTGAGGTGTCGTGACATATAGAGCGTTTACTTGGCGCTTTGTTCTTGACGGACTGAAACTTCGCAAACTTCATGAATAGTCACGAACAATGCAACGGTAGATGCCCTCGGGATGTGTCTTATCCACATCCCTTTACTGGTATGGCTTGTTACGTAATGTAGTAAGTCTTATATTGGTATAGGGGAGAGTGTACACATATCGGCGTGGGCTTCGACGTTGCTCGTTCAACTATTCAGGGCAATGCGAAGGCCTCAGTTCGTGGGACGAGTGACGAGGAGATCCCACGCTTTCCGTTTAATTTGATTTTTGTGCTTGCTTCTATGGGGTTTCGGAAGTGGGCAAGAAAGGAATAGATATGGATTACAAAAAGGCAGAAGAACTTCGTAAGGAATGGGGCAACAAACCTTGTTCTCATCCAAACGGTTTTGTAAAAGAAACTCATTTAGACTCAGAATTTGTTGCCGTCAAAACTGGTGATTTGGTTTGTCCTATTTGCGGACAAGATTTTACTCAAGATGATGTTGATAAGATAATGGCGACCCGTAATACCACAAAATAAACAGCTATGTTTCAAACTTCATTGAAATCTGAGGATGTCAATTTCTTTTTTAAAGTCTTGTTTCATTACGAGAAAGAAGGAGCTAATAATCATAAGGGATATTCAATTAGGGATGTCCCTTATGAGATGAGAAATAGTATCTCTTTAATCCATGATACAAAGAAGAAAAAAGTAGAGTTGAAAATTCCCAAAACTCCTAATGCGTAATGTTTTAGGGGAACTTGTGTTTGTGCCCCTCTTCTTAGGCGCTTACGTAATAGTTTTGCGCATGCTTGTATAGAGCGAGAGTGGGATTATTATGTAATCAATTCTCATAAGAATCCTAAAGGTCAAATTTGTGGGAAAGTGAAAAGAAAGGATTTGATGAATCTTGTGAATGGTATTTTAGCAACGAAAAATAAAAGAATAAAATGACAATTATGAATATGAAAGAATTTATACATCGAGGATTGCTTTTAGCGGTAGTGTTTTTACTGTTTGGAAGCTTGTCTATTCATGCGGGAGTTGGTGACTTAATTACAAAACAAGTTACTGTTAAGTTGGAATTTGCGGGATTGTTGCCAAAGAGTATTAGTAGCAGCGAAAAGTATAGGATTACAAATCTGAAGGTTGTGGGCGAGATTAATGGCACTGATTTGGGATTCATCCGTGAGATGGCTGGGTTCAATAATTGGGAGGAAACAGATGGTAAACTTACGATTTTGGATTTGTCCGAAACAAAAATAGTAAAAGGAGGTTCTTCCTATTTATATAATTCTGAAGATCATAGAGGGTGGGAAAATGGGTATTATCCTACTTCTAATGATTGTTTGCCCTTGTATGTCTTTTATGGATGTTGGCGATTGGAGAGTTTATCTCTCCCGTCTAGTATTACTTCTATAGAAGAATATGCCTTATGTGGATGTATGCATTTGGAAAGTTTGACAATCCCGGAAGGGCTTATTTCTATAGGAAAGCGCGCGTTTTGGGGTTGTAGCAGCTTGACGAATATTTCCATTCCATCAAGTGTTACTTCTATTGGAGAAGATGCCTTTGGAAATTGTAGCGGATTGAAAAGTATTGTTCTTCCATCTAGTATTACGACTATAGAGAATGGAGCCTTTTATAATTGTAGGCGTTTGGAAAACATTTATTCGTATATGGAGAGTTTGCCCAAGATAGGAGATGCTCTCTTTACTTTCTGTAATTCTAAGGAATGTACAGTTTATGTCCCCAAAGGTACTTACGAGAATTATAGACAGTCTGAGTTTGGTTATTTTGAGAATATCGTGGAGTTCGATGCAACAGGCATAGACAAAGTAAACACTTCTACTAATGCCAAGGAAGTCTCTCGCTATTCCGTGAATGGTCAGCGATTGGCATCACCAACCAAGGGCTTGAACATCGTGAAGTATAGTGATGGTAGTGTAAAGAAAGTTGCTGTTCAATAGATTTTCAAAATTATTACAGAATATGGAGATGGATAGTAGTTTTATACTTAAACAGTTTGTGGCAATTGATGAGCTAAGACCATCATACATAAGTAGTGCCATGGATGATTTTTGTAAAGTCTATGCTAGAGCTGTTCTGAAACTGTTGTCGCTGTTGACAAAGGAATTCTGTAGCTATGGTATGGTTAAAAGGGAGTATTTCTTTAATCCAAAGAACAGAAAAGGTTTGGTGAGTTTGGAACGTTCACACCTTGTTGGGATTTGTTCTATTAAATATGAGGGGGATAGGGACTTCGAATCTTTTGATGCTATTCACTATCAAGGAAATACCTATAGCTTTTCTGGCATTTACAGAGACCCTCTACAAGTGGGAGTAGAGGCGACAGGAGGCGTAATACCTTTAAAGGATATTGTTTGGTGGGAACAACTCTACAATTGTTTGTGCAGGGAATTTGAGGAAATAAAACAAAAGAAAGAGTCAAAGTCTTAGTGCAATGGCTTCACAAAGAGATTAGTTCGACAAAATATGTCGGATTATAGATGAATCTAAGATACGCAGATGAATATTTTTAACAACTTAAATTTTAAAATGATGATAGAACAAATAATTCTAACATTAGTTTTAATGGTATGTGTCAGAGTACACGTATTTGTTAAGCTTTAAAAGCATTCTTTGCAATTTGCTATGGCAAATAAAAATGTTTTAGATCTTGATGCGTTTTCGCATCTCGTCGATTAGACAACGATGGCTGTACTTGTCTTCTTAAAGATTTCAGCCAAGGGGTACGAGTTCTCGTACCCCTTTTTGCATCCTAATCAAGAAGCGAACATTTAATCGCTAAATTGCCCAAAAGCGCAGATTAAGCATAAAAAATAAAGCTTAATCTGCACAAATCTTGCAAAATAAGAAAAAACACGTTATATTTACACTCTAAAATGACATGGTTAAGGAATATACAGAACTTTTAAAATGAAGGTTTTACCCTTCACCGTCGTCATAAGATTACAAAAACTACTACACACTACACATCATATATTTAATATTCTGAAATACAGAAAGTTGGGTGGTGTAGTGTCTGTGCCGACATTTCACCCACACTACACCACATTACACCATTGCCAGATTTTTACGGAGTAAAAAAGCGCTAGCTGAAAGCAAAATGGGCTTGTGCAAGGGGGCGGAAGCGAAAAGGGTGTAGTGTGGTGTAGTGTGGGTGTACTGTGAAAGATAATGCTGCACTCGCATAATTAGTTGAATTTCTGTAACTTAACGAAGATTTGGTGTAGTGTGTAATAGAAAAAGGAAGCGGTGTTGTACGATGAGATGAGTTGGGCTTTCTCTTCTTTTTCCGATGAATGTAGTTCTTTCTTGTTAGGCTATGGCAAAACACTGCCCCGGTCAGGGCATAATACTGCCTCAGCCAGGGCAGTGTTATGCCCAGGCGAGGCAGAAATCGGAACAGCGAAAGGCATAATCTTGAAGAAGCCGAGCAGAGATTTGCCTAAGCCCATGCAAGATGCACAAAGAACTCTGGGTAAAGGGTGGGCAAAGGGGGAAACGAGAACTTATGCAAGTTCCTCGATTTCCTTCTTCAGTTGCTCGAAGTCGTTAGCCACGTCTATCATCTCGTGCCATTCGCCACGAATCATGCCCTTCTGCTGCATGTCTTCCATCAGGGCGATGGTGGAATTCCAGAAACCCTTCATGTTGTAGAGGATGACCTTCTTGTGGTGATAGCCTATGCAATGGGAGGCGGCCACGCAGAAGATTTCATCGAGCGTACCCACACCGCCTGGCAGAGCCACTACGACGTCGCACTGGTTAATCATCAAGTCCTTGCGGTCGCTGAGGCTGTCGGTAGGAATATCTACGTCGAGGTATTGGGAAACTCTGCCTCCCTTCTCTACGAGCGATGGAACCACGCCGATGGTATGACCGCCGTTCTCCTTCACTGCCTTGGCGATGCAGTTCATCAAGCCCTGGTTGGTTCCACCGAAAATCAAGTCGTGATGGTTCTCTGCCATCCACTTGCCCATCTCCTCCGTCATGGCGAAGAAGTCTGGGTCTATGTGTTCGTTAGCCGAACAAAATACTGCTATTTTCATATCTGTTTTCTCTTAATTTTTCTACAAAGGTACGCAAAAACTTCGAGATAAGCTTCATCTTTTGCAGATATTTTCTTAATTTTGCACGCAATAACTAATCTCAAAACAAATGAAACGAATCATCGCATATACAATTATCGCATTATTACAGTCATCTGTGATGTTTGCGCAAAGTACCAAGCCGAAGCTTCAGAAGCGGGAGGCATACGAATGGGATGGGGAAATCCCGACCTACGTGGAGACTTTGAAGAAGGAGTTGACTTATCCGATGGCTTGGGGCAACAGTCCTGTCAAGAACTTCAAGAAGTGGAAGAAAATGGCAAGGGCGAAAGTCTTCGAGTGCATGATGACTCCACCGAAAGCTGCTGATTCTTGGAATATGGAAGTGTTGGGTGAGGAGCAACGAGACGGATATAAGGCGCAAAAAATCGCCTTCAACATCAATGCCTATTCTCGCATCACGGCGTATCTCCTGATACCAGATTCTTGCGAGGTCGATTATACGGCTTTTACTCACAATCCACAGAAGATGAAGGAGCAGAAAGCAAAATTCCCCGCGATAGTTGCCCTTCACGACCATGGTGCCCATCTCTTCATCGGGAAGGAAAAGATGATTCGCCCTTTTTTTACTTCGTTGGGAGAGTCGGAAGAGAAGGATGCCGATGGGAATGCTTCTTTGTCAAGGAAAGCCTTGAACCAGGAAATCTTGGATGATGCCGATGCTTGGGCGAAGCAGCTCTACGAAGGTCAATATGTGGGCGACTACTTGGCGAAACACGGCTATGTGGTGCTCTCGATAGATGCTCCGATGTGGGGTGAGCGAGGACGCAAGGAGGGGGTGGACAGAAACAAGTACGACCTCATCGCTGGTAATATGATGATGCTCGGTAGAGACCTTTCTGCCTTTATGACCTACGACGACCTGGCCAGCACCGATTTCTTGGCTTCCCTGCCGATGGTGGATGCAGGGAGAATCGGTTGTGTGGGTTGTTCGATGGGGGCTTATCGTTCGTGGATGCTCTCTGCGCTGAGCGACAAGATTAAGGCTGGTGCAGCCATCTGCTGGATGATTACCACGGATGCCCAACTCACCAAACGCTTCGGGCGCAAGGAGAATGGAGGTTTTGCCAACTGCATTCCCGGGCTTCGCCAATATCTCGACTATCCTCATATTGCCTCGCTCGCTTGTCCGAAGCCGATGCTCTTCATCAATGGCACGAAAGACCATCTCTTCCCTGTGCCAGGCGTGAAGAATGCCTTTGCCGAGATGCACAAGGTTTGGAAGAGCCAGGGGGCTGATGACAAACTCGACACCGGGCTTTGGGACATCCCCCATTCTTGTGGCGTAAAGGCGCAGGAGAAGATGCTGGAGTTCTTGGATAAGAATCTGAAATAAAAAGTAAGAAGATAAATAAAGAGCGGAAAGCAAACTGCAAGTTAACAGTGTCAACAGTTAACAGTTTGTTTTCCGCTCTTTTCTGTGATTGATATTAAAAGTTCACTACGCTAACCATCTGAAAAATACAGTTATCGTAGTGGACTTTTTGATTCCTTACCACAATTCCTTTGGCGACAAATCCTTGTCCTTTCTGCCCATCAGATAGTAATCAGCCAAGAACTGGAGGTTGGCTTGCGTAATCTTCAAGCCCTCTTCCTTTACATATCGGCTGGTGAAGATGTTGGCGTCTGGAATCATGTTGTTCTCTATCAGCTTGCAAACAATCTCGTAAGGGAATGGGCGACCATTGCCAGAGACGATATTGAAGCAATCTTCTGCGGCACGCTCTGTGCTGTAATATGGATTCTCTGGCGATGCGATGCAATGCGCCAAGCCGAAGCTGATGTTGATGCCCGTATATGGACTTCCGCACAGGATGATGCCCTTCTCATACTTCTGAGGGAATCGGATGTCCTTCGAAAGCTCGAAGCCAATCTCCTTCAAAAAATCCTTCAAGGTCTTCACGTCCTCTAGGAAGATGAACTTGTCGCCGTAGCCCTTCGCCTTGAGCAAGTTGTAGTCGTGGATGCCCTGCTTGTGGTTAAGACGAGCCTTCTCTGCCTCAATCTGCTCCTTGTTCTCTGCATAGAGAGGGTTGAGCAAGGCTCCCGTCTGCCACCATTCACCACCAAACTTGAAGAGGTTGGTGATGAGGATTTGCTCGCCATTGAGGAAGGCGGAGGCATCCTCGATTTGGGTAGATTCCTTTAGTACAGGGATGAGAGATTCCTCGTTTGAGGCTGTCTTTGTTTCTGCTGCATCCTTGTTGTCTTCCGAAGGCTTTTCAGAAGAGTTTTCCGAAGACTCTTCTTCCGAAGTCTCCTCGTAGAGGTCCTTCAGATAGAAGTACTTCTCGTCTTCCTTCTCCATCTTGAAGGCACGGGTGCTCATATAGTCGATGTCCGTCCAGAGCTTATGCTTCTCGTGATGCTCGCTCACCTTGGCAAGCCATTCGGCAGAGGTGAGGGCGAGGAGGTTGTTGCGACTGTTCATCGTATGCTCTATCTGGATGGAGTAGGCGATGATCTCGTTGAAGCCCTGAGGAGAGCGGGCGAGGTTCTCTAGCTCGAACTGCAGGCGCTTGCGGTTGTTGATGTTGAAGAAGCAACCATAGTGGAACCAAGCCAAGGCGTCGCGGTATTCATAGAAATGCTCCTCGTCGGTAGGCAGTTCGCAGAGGAAATCATAGAGGCGAGTGTTCTCTGGCGCTGTCTCGTATTCCTTGTCGAGCACGTTGTAGGCGAGCTTTGCCGCCAACTCCATGGTGCTGAAGAGAAAAGGCACGGCTTCCTGAACGTAAGTGCTCTGCTGGTAATGGTGCCAGCAAAGGAACTTGATGTCGGCGAAGTTGATTTCGTCTGGGTCGTATGGAGGTTCGCTCTCGTTCAAGGTGTTCTTGATGAACTCATCCTCGTGCTCATAGAAAGGGATATAAGAGCCATAGCGCTTCTTGCATTCGGCGGTGAAAGTCTTCCAAACGCAAGTGCCGGAGATGACATCCTCGAAGTATCCAGCGATGCAGAGCGCCAACTGCTTGGCATCCTCCACGTTCTTGAATTGATGGGTGAAGCACGCCTCGTCGAGAGCGTGGTATATTTCGTTGGCAAGTTCAGTATAGTACTGATCCACGTCGTCTGGTTTCTCGTATGGATGCATAGCCATCCACTCTTGGGTGAAAATTACCTTTTTCATATCGTTCGATTGTTTGTTATTCGAGGTTATAATCGATGTTTCGTTGTGATGCGATCGTCGTTATTCTCGGTTGTTATTATTTTCTCTTGTTAGCCGTTCGGTGCGAAGTTTCGCCCGAATTAACTGCAAAGATAATGAATTCGGATGAAAAAACGAATCGGGAGACTTCTTTTTTTACTTCTTTTTGTTGTTTTCTTGCTATTTCGGGCATTTTTTCAGAAAATAATCGTAACTTTGCACTCGAATTTAGGCAATACGTATTGATGCTTATTGCGATAAGCTAGGTTGCCGCAAGCGTTTCGGAAGGATTTTGCACCCTAATTCATGGCTGGGAGGGTGAATTCGGCCTTCCATTTTAGATTAGAATGAATTAAGGTAAAAAGAAACATTTTGAAGACATTTGAAGAATTGGGCGTGAGCGAAGAGATTCGCCGTGCCATCGAAGAGCTTGGATTTGAGAATCCAATGCCTGTTCAGGAGGAAGTAATCCCTTATTTGCTTGGTAATAAAAATGATGTCATCGCCTTGGCGCAGACGGGTACGGGCAAGACTGCCTCTTATGGTATCCCTGTCATCCAGAAGACCGATGCCACCAGCAAGCAGACGCAAGCCATCATCCTTAGTCCTACCCGTGAGCTTTGTCTCCAGATAGCTGATGATTTGAACAGCTTCGCCAAGTATATCGACGGTTTGCACATTGCCGCAGTGTATGGCGGTACCGACATCGGAAGCCAGATTCGCACCCTCAAGCATGGTGTGCAGATTATCGTTGCCACACCGGGTCGTTTGCTCGACTTGATTAATCGTGGCGTGGCTCAGTTGGAGCACGTGAACAACGTGGTGCTGGATGAGGCTGACGAGATGCTCAACATGGGTTTCTCGGAGAGCATCAATGCCATCTTCGAGAATGTGCCAGAGGATAGAAACACCCTTCTCTTCTCTGCCACCATGAGCAAGGATATAGAAAAAATTGCTCTCAACTATCTCCACGACCACAAGGAAATCGTGGTGGGCTCTCGCAACGAGGGTGCCGAGCACGTCAACCACATCTACTATCTCGTGAATGCGAAGGACAAGTATCTCGCCCTCAAGCGCATCGTCGATTTCTATCCACGCATCTTTGCGATTATCTTCTGCCGCACCAAGTTGGAGACGCAGGACATCGCCGACAAGCTCATCAAGGACGGCTACAACGCCGAGGCCTTGCACGGCGACTTGAGTCAGCAGCAGCGTGACCTCACCATGCAGAAGTTCCGCAACCATACCGTGCAGTTCTTGGTGGCAACCGATGTGGCTGCCCGTGGATTGGACGTTGATGACCTTACCCACGTCATCAACTATGGTTTGCCAGACGATGTAGCTAGCTACACCCATCGTTCGGGTCGTACAGGTCGTGCCGGCAAGAAGGGAACTTCCATCTCCATCATCCATACTCGCGAGAAATTCAAGGTTCGCCAGATAGAGAAGCAGATAGGCAAGGACTTCGTGGATGGCACATTGCCTACTCCAGAGGAGATTTGCAAGAAGCAACTCTTCAAGACAATGGACGACATCATGAAGACCGATGTGGACGAGGAGCAGATTGCGCCATACATGGACGAAATCAATCGCCAGTTCGATTACATCGACAAGGAGGACATCATCAAGAAGATGGTGACGATCACCTTCGGTAAGTTCCTCGACTACTATAAGAATGCGCCTGAGATTGTGAAGCCAGAGACAGGCAGGGGATCTCGTGGTGGCGAAAGTCGTGGAAGCCGTGGCGGTGAAGGTCGTGGCAAGGTATCGAATGGTCGCCGCAAGCATGAGGCTGAGGCTGGATTCAAGCGCCTCTTCATCAACCTCGGTAAGGCGGATGGCTTCTATCCAGGTGAGATTATGCAGTACTTGAACAAGCACGTGAAGGGTCGCCAGGAGGTAGGTCACATCGACTTGCTCAGCAAGTTTGCTTACATCGAGGTGCCTGAGGAGGATGCCAAGCGAGTGATGAAGGCATTGAATGGCACGGAGTATAAGGGCAGAACCGTGAGATGTAATGATGCTGACGAAGAAGGTCATGGCAGAGCTGCACGTGGCGAGCGTTCTTCTGAGGGAAGAGGCTCACGGGGTGGACGTGGAAGTCGCCGTGGTGATGATGTTCGATCAGAAAGAGGCGGTCGTGGAAGCCGTGGCTCAGAGAAAGGGAATCGTGGCGGAAAGAAGTCTCGTCGCCAGGAGGATACAGGCGATTGGCGCCAGTTCTTCCAAAACAACGATAATATCAAGTTGAAGGGCGAGGAGCCAAACTTTGAGGAAGAAGGTTGGGCACGTCGCCGTCCGAAGAAGAAGTAAATTTTGAATGGATTATATCAAGTAAAAGCCTTTAGTTTTAGGCTGACTTCTTGAATAAGATAAAAGCCTGCATCAAAAAGAGGACAGTTCTCTCTTGCTTGATGCAGGCTTTTATTTTGGTAATACAATTTTTACATACATGCCCACCCGAACTTTTTTACAAGTTCTGTAAAAAGCCCTTTGTCTTTTGTGGGAATATTTACGATGATACTTTCTTTTCCAGACTTATCAAGATAATAGCCTTCGGCTGGTAATCTATCCTCAGATATGTCGTGTATCGCTTCTTGATGGAGAAGAAATTTATTCTCATTGTAAGTTACATTGAAATATTCCTTATCTCCTTCTGGTGTAAGGAATAAACTGCGTAAATCCTTCTTCCCTTTGTAGAAATCATTTAGCTTTTTAGAGGAAATCCGGATTGCAGTATATCTACATTGAGGAAAATCCTCATACAAGAGACAAAGATACAATGTATCGAAACAATCCCTTGCCGTCAGCAATTGTGGGTTGTCATAATACTCCAAGATGCTATCTACTTTTAATATGGATTGTTTCTTGTTCATAATTCTATGATTTTAGCATTGTTTACATTGAATGATTTGCTTCTCCACCAAGAATAGTGAGATTTCCTGAAAGTCTTCTTCATTCTGCCATCTTGTTCCAGCAAGTGCAATTCTGCGATATTGGCATTCTTGAATTTCGGAAGTCTTAGTAAGTTCTTAGCATCACTTAGTTCTGAAAAGATAGAAACAGCTCTAACGATGCATTCGTCAATACCTTCACCCTTGAATTGTTTTTCGGGTGCAAGTAACCTCTGTGAGAAGAAGTCACTTGACTCTGCTGGGTTTCCATGAGAGACTCTGTAATATGTACCCTCACAATCAATTGCGTCTGAAGGAGGACAACTTGTAGGTAATTCTTCAAACCATTCCATAATTATTCTATTTTAAGTTGGTGGCAAAGTTACGCTTTTCTTTTAAGAAAACAAAACAAATTTCTCAAAAAACATTCAAGTTATACTTTTTTTGGATGAAAATGTTCCGAGAAATTCAGAATCGCTTACTTCTGCGCTCGTGGTAGAGGCGAAGAAAATGTAACAGGCAATTGCGTCTCCTTGCCAGTCTGTTGAAATCTTGATGGCACCTTGGTGCTCGCTTTGGCAGACAGAAGTCCATTTGCCTTGTTGCTTAGCGAAGTTATATGCGAGAATTGTAGCTTCGATATGATCTAAGTCTTCAGAAGGGCTGTTTTGTTCTTCCCAAGAAAAGATAATATTCCCATCTTCCTGGATAGATGCTTTGCAACCATCAACTTTGGCAAGTACTCCTTGGCTAACAATGATTTTATTCGGGGCGATTCCTAATTCGGGATATTCCCCGACGACGGCATTCTTCAAAACGCACGAAACAGCCTTGTTGTATGGAGTCTGGGTACCCGTTACATTTCTGAATCCTATCTCGATGAGAGGCTTGATAGTTCTCACGAAACTATGCGCCGCCTGCAACTGCATGCGATGCGTGAGCTGCTTGGGAGTCTTGGCATCATGAAATTGGGTAGGACGTGCCTTGATGTAAGGTATGCCCTTCCAACTACTTCCTATCACTTCTCCCACCTTTCCTGAGAAAGGCCCTAATATTCCTTGTTCTATTCTTGCCATATAGCTTTGTATTTATGATTCCCGATGTTTCTTGCTTCTCATATCGAAGAAAAGGTAATGTTGGGGTAAACCTGAGGTAAACTTGGTGCGGAGTTGTACCGAACCCAATACGAACCTTCTCTTGTGGTTGCAAATATATGGCTTTTAGCTGAGATAACCAAATTTTAGATGCAGAAAATGAGTTTCTTGTAAAAATATGCTTTTCCTCTTGTGAAGATAGCACGAATTGCTAAGTTTTGAAGGACAATCTGTGTTTTTTAGACTTGTTGTTTCCATTTATTTAAGTGTATATTTCTGATTACCAATATAATCAGTCTAAAATATGTTTTTGTGTTTTTAGACCTTATTTTCGCCTTTATCTAAAAATAAAGTTGTACTTTTGCATTTTAAAAACATCTATAGAAATATGAGAAGAGCAACATTTTATGTTATATGGGCATTTATGATGGCATCGGTATTGGTATCATGCCACCAAAGTCATAAGAAGGAATTGGACTTGGCTTATGCGTTGGCAGCGTCTAAGCCAGATAGTGCCTTGGCGTTTTTGAACCATATAGACCAAGTGAAACTTTCCGAGGAAGATATGGCGAAGTATGCCCTCACTTATTATATGGCACAGGACAAATCAGGCTTGGATGTGGACAATGATTCCTTGATTCGCATAGCTTATGATTGGTACGAGGAGCATCAAGAAGATTCGCTTTATGCTACAGCCTTATATTACATGGGAAAATACTTCTTGCTGAATGATAGCATGGAGCAGGCTAAGGTTTGTTTGGAAAAGTCATATTCTATTTCGGACAGCCTTCATAATATGAGCCTAAAATGCTTGGCATTGGATAAGTTGATAGAAGTCGAGGAACAGTTGGCACCTTATAAAGCACTGAACGATGCAAAGGTTTTGGTGAAGATGTATGAGTCTATGCCAAATGTTACCATATATAATAAGGTGGCGGCGCATTTGAGGTTAGGGGAGAATTTCTTTTATGTTGATAGTTTGCA
This sequence comes from Candidatus Segatella papionis, assembly GCA_002297965.1. Classification (GTDB taxonomy): domain Bacteria; phylum Bacteroidota; class Bacteroidia; order Bacteroidales; family Bacteroidaceae; genus Prevotella; species Prevotella papionis. Next base: position 16,356 of record DBLF01000096.1, on the reverse strand, counting down.
ACAAGCATTAAAAGCAGAGAAGAACGCATATAGGTTGGCGATGTATGCTGACGATAAAGGATTATTATCTTATGTGAGTCAAGATTTAGCTAGTACATTTGAGGAAATAGGAGAAAAGGATAGTTGTCTGTTTTATGCTCGGCAAGCTTATAATTTGAATGGTACCGATAGATTTTCCTGTCAGTTGATGTTGGCTTCTGCTTATATTTTAGCAGATTCCATAAAGCAAGCTTTTGCAGTGTTGAAACAAGCAACTCCAAAAACAGCAGAAGGTCGTTATTCTGTATTTTATACCCGAAGCCAAGCTGCTTCGAAAGCTCAAGATTATAGGATGGCTAAGACTTTTAGTGATTCTGCATGTTGCTACTTACAAGAAATGTATCGGACAGCATCGAAAGCCAAGATTTCCTATTATTCTTCTTTTTTGGTGAAAGAAAGTGAAAGAGCAAAAATGCAAGGAAAAGCAGAATTGCAGCGTTGGGTATTCGGATTGGTAGTACTTTTGGGCTTGATACTTATTTCTTTTGTTTTGTATGCTTATTGGTCGTATCGAAAACTGTCATTAGCTCGCATAGCTCATGAACAGGAAAAGCAGCAAATGATGGAAATGTTACACCAAGAAGAACTTTCGCATAGGGATGCGCAATTAACAGTAATGCGTAACTATTTACAGAAGAAGATAGAGGTCGTAGAAAAGCTAAATTCTATAGTTCCTAATGAGAGCAAGCATATAGTTCTTTCTGATAGTGATTGGACAGAGCTGGAAGTTTTCTTGGATAGTGTAGAGGATTTGTTCGTGTCTAGGCTAAAACAGAAGCATCCAAATTTGTCTAAGGCAGATTTGCGATTAATGATGCTACTACGTTTAAAGCTATCACAAAAGACTTTAGCGTCCATCTATTGTGTGAGTGAGAAGGCTATCAAACAAAAATTGTTCTTATACAAGGATAAGGTTGGCATAAAAAATGAGCATTTTTCGCTTCGTAATTACATAGAAAGCTTCTAGGAATAGGGGGCTATATAGTACTTTTTAGACCTTCTAAATCTGGGGGGGGGCAATTATAAGTGCTTAATTTTTAGAATTATATATAATTTGTGTGATGGCATAGAAATAGACCTGCTTTATTTGGATGGAATTGGAAAACTATGTAATTTTGCAGCCGAGATTCAATAACATCTAAAAGGTAAGATTATGAAGAAGGTAAAACTGTTTATTTCGTTTCTGCTGTTATTGCTTTTTACTTCTAGCCAAGTGAAAGCAGGGGAAGCTCCAAAAGCCCAAGATATTCCTATTTACCAAAAAGGAGCACATTTAGGAACACGAACAATAGAACCTAGCGTTACTGCAAGTTTAGATAATAACAGCCTTGCAGTAAACATTAGCAAATATGATGGTGAAGTAAATGTAGTCATTATAGATGTAACAGGTAGTATTGTTGCAAATTCAACTTTTATTGTTGAGGGAAATGGAAGTCATCGCCTAGAACTTTCTGAGTTGAAGAATGGAGCCTATTCAATAACAATAGCGTTAGATAATGTAAGCTATTGTGGCACCATAGTCATTTAAATTTGAACAGAATATAATTTAGTCGACAAAGATTATATCCAGACCAGACTGGCAATAAGGAGCGGAATCCCGAAAAGCTTACGAGTAGGGAGTAACATAAATTGTTATGTAACATGAATAAGAATTTTCTTAATGTTATTGAGCAAGGCGACGTTATGAATCCAATCACATTGGATTTAATCGTCGGTGGTATCTTTGACAGTGAATCTGTCATGGGTGAGTGTGATCATTGTGATACTTGTGGTGGTTCAAATAACTCAAGTAACTCAAATCAAAAGCTCTCGGTTTCAATGGGCTAAATCTTTAAATGAGAATGTGTCGTATCAAAAACTATATGGCACATTCTCTTTAAAATAAACTTTTTATTATGGAATTAATTAAATCATTATATACACATACCTTCACTTATAACAATCATTTTTTTGTTTATAATAGTGAGGTAAATAGTTTTTTTGAAGTTTCAAAAGATTTATATGAGTCTTTAGATTCGTCAAAAATCAATAACTTGCCCTCGGATTGTAAAGACCTACTATTGAAAAATAAGATACTGGTAGAGGAAAAAGCTAAATATGCTTATTATATGCGCAATAAGCTTCTTAATTGCTTGGAGAGATTTTGTTCTACAAAATTGTCGATGATGATAATTCCGACTACGTCATGTAATTTTAAATGTCCATATTGTTTTGAGGAGCATAAGACTAACAAAACGATGTCTGTTGCAGTGGAAGAAAAATTAATTGATTTTATCAACGCTTATGATGGGGCTAAACTGTTAAATGTAATGTGGTATGGTGGTGAGCCTTTGTTGGCTTTTGGTAAAGTGAAGCAAATCTTACATAAGATAGAGACAAAGTGTAATCTTAAAATACATAGTCAGTCCATTGTTACAAATGGTTATTTGTTTGATGAGGAGAAATGTATGTTCTTTAAAGAACATCCTCTATCAGATATTCAAATAACAATTGATGGTACAAAAGAGTTCCATAATAAGATAAGATATTCGGCTTCTGATCATAATACGTACGATACAATTTTGAATAACATAGATCGTATAGTGCAGGAACTGCCAGAAACCAAAGTTTTTATTAGAATAAATATTGATGAGGCTAACAAAGACATGTTCCCAATTTTGCATAAAGAGTTCATGGAGCGTTGGAAAGGTAAAAAGGTATATGTCTATCCAGGTTTTGTCCGTATTGATAATGAAACGCATACAAATATGGCTTCACCAACGCTAGTTGAAGATTCTAAGAGAAGATTTTATTTTGAGTTGGAGAAGTATGGTTTGCCTGTGTCTTATTTCCCAGAACATCGTACAAAATCTTGTAGTGCCGTTCGTAAGAATTCTTACATAATTGGTCCTGAAGGAGAAATTTATAAGTGTTGGAATGATGTAAGTAATTTGGATAAAGCAATAGGTTATCTTGGAGATAATAAATTGAATAACGAAGAATTGTTGGGGCGATACCTTACCGAAGGAACAATGTTTGAGGAACAGAAATGCAAGGATTGTTTTTTCTTCCCAATTTGTGATGGAGGTTGTCCACAATATCGCTTAAGAAATAAATATGATGGAGGTCAGTATGATTTGTGTGCTGTACGTAACGATAAACGAGCAAACAAGGAATTTTTGACCGAATGTTTAATTCGTCATTATGAACATGTAAAAGGTATAACTTCAATTGAAAAAATATGAAAAGACTATATTTGATATTGTTTGCTTGTTTTGTGATAGGTACTTGCTATGGAGCAAGTGCCTTTCTTTCGCAAAATGATGTTTCTGCAACTTGTGAAACACCAGATAGTACGAATACTTATGGAATGGTCGTTGATTCTTTAGGAACTCCTTTACCTTATGCAAATGTTGTAATATGTTCTTCTGTAGATTCTTCATTTGTTATAGGGACCGTGACTGATGCCAATGGTAAATTTTCAATAAAAAATCTTCACCAGCAGAATCAATTGCTTCGTGTTAGTTGTATGGGGTACCAAACTAAGTTTCAAGAATGTTTATATGAAAAGGAGCAAATAATTCATTTGGTATCCGAAACGAAGGAACTCAATGAAGTCGTGGTACGAGCAGCAAAGCCTACACTTAAAGTTACTAATGAAGGAATTATAGCTAATGTTCAAAATACAACATTAGCAAAACTAGGTACGACATATGATGTGTTAAATCAAATACCTTTTGTTTCTGCAAATGACAGAAACATAGAAGTCATTGGAGGAGGAAATCCTATTATATTTGTAAATAGTAAACAGGTTTATGATACCAAGGAATTGAGAGAAATTAAGAGTGATGAAATAAAATCTGTAGAAGTTATTTTACATCCCGGAAGCATGTATAGTGCGAGTTCTCAGTCTGTGATTAGAATAAATACCATCAAGTCGACAAAAGATATGTTGGGATTAACTGCAACTTTATATGCAAGGAAAAATAGAGATTGGGCGCAATATGGTAATCTAAAGTCCATTTGGCGAAAAAATGGTTGGGAAAGTTTTGCATCTTTTGGTATGACAGGAAGTATGTATACCCAAAATCAAGATAATAATTTATCTTTTGTTTATGATAGTCAAGATATTTCCGTGCAAAATTCTGGTATAATAAAAGGCAAGTCCAAGTCTTTTGATTTTTCTTTGGGTATAAATCGTTTGCCCACGAAAAAAAGAGAATTCGGAGTAAAATATACTATGTATAAGACTCCTCTAAACAACACTTATACTTTAAATAGTAATCAATCGGATTTTGGTAATCAATTGAGTATATATGATTCAGATATGGAGAGGAATGCAAAGAATATCAGTCATGAATTATCTTCTTTTTGGGATTATAAGATTTCTGATAAAGCAAAAGTCCATGTAGATGGAATCGTTTTAGCACAAAAGATAACTTTTGACGAAACTGAGGAAGAGAATGGAACTTTAAGGGAAAATATTGTATGTAGCAATACTAAAAGCTCTTCTTTTCTTAGTGCAGCTAAAGGCTACATTGATGTTGTTATGCCCTTTGGAAAAATCTCTTCTGGTATAGAATGTTCGTACACCAATAATGAACAGGAATATAAAGTACAGAGTGATACCTCTACAGGTTTATCGGACAATTCTAACCAGGTGAGACAAATGGCAATAAATCCATTTGTCAGTTATAACATAAATTTTGGTAATTTTAATGTCAGTTTAGGAGTAAGATACGAATACTTAAAGTACGACTATTTTGTGGAACAAGAGAAAATAGAGGGACAAAGTAAAAACTATAGAAACTTTTTTCCTGTAGCTTCATTTAATTATGCAAAAGGATTAACATCTATTTCTCTTGCTTATAGAACTATAGTCAAGCGCCCTAGTTATTGGAATCTGCGAAATAGCATAGACTATAATAGTCAATTTAGTTATGAAAGTGGAAATCCTGAATTAAAACAAACATATACACATCAAATAAGTTTTCTTATGAAATATCGTGATTTCGCTTTTAATTGCGATTTTAGTAAAAATGATGATGAGCAAATTGTTTGTATCCAACATTATAAAAGTATGCCTGTTGTATTATTTGCTCCAACAAATAATAATAGAAAATTATGTACACTATACTTATCCTATTCTCCCACCATACATATATGGAAGCCTTCTCTTGGATTAGGTTATTACAAACAGTTTTTTTCTTTTTCTGAGAAGCAATACAATAAACCAAGATTTATTTACTCTTGGAAGAATTCCATAACGTTTCCCCATAATTACTTGTTATGCATTAACATGAATGGGAAAACTTCAGGAAACTGGCAAGCTGAGTATAGTAAATCATTTGCTATTTTATCATGCTATATTAGAAAAAGTATAAAGAAATGGGATTTTTATATTGGTGGCAATAATTTATTAAAAACAGATAGAGAAAAATGGTATTTAAATATAAAAGATATAAATTATGCCAAATTAAATGATGTAGACTCTTTTGGCTTTTATGCACGTGTCGTTTTTCACATGAATTCGGTATCGGTAAAAAATAGAACCAGTGAAGCTGGACAATCAGAACGAAATCGATTGTAGTATGAACATACGAGTCAATAATAAATTCCCATTTATGCATCAACACGACTCTATGCAATGTGGAATAGCTTGTTTGCAGATGATATGTAAGTATTTCGGCAGAGAATACACCTTGGATTCTCTGTCGAAACTTTGTTTTGCTACCACGGAGGGTGTTTCTATGCTTGGTATGAATGAAGCGGCTAACACACTTGGATTGCACACGATAAGTACAAGGGCAACCATTGTAATGCTAGCTGAAGCACCTTTGCCATGCATCCTTCATTGGAATCAGAACCACTTCGTAGTATTATACAAAGTTAAGAAAGGAAAGAAATTCTATATCGCAGACCCAGGCAAGGGCAAGACAACTTATAATCTAGAAGAGTTCAAACGGCATTGGATAAGTACTCGCTCCAATGGCGAGGACAAGGGCATCGCAATGTTCTTCGAGACCACTCCTGCTTTCTTTACTTATCAGATGGAAGAAGGGGAGAATCGGAAGGAGCAGCGTTCCTTCAAGTTCCTCTTCGGATATTTCAAGAAATACCGCAAGGCTTTCTCTTGGATAGTCTTGGGACTGCTGGTGGGGAGTGCCTTGCAGTTGGCGTTGCCTTTCCTTACACAGTCCATCGTGGATGTTGGTATCAAGAACCAAGACATCGGGTTCATCTGGTTGATTCTCTTGGGGCAGTTAGTGCTTACCATCAGCCGAACAGCGATAGACTTTGCCCGTCGATGGTGCTTGCTCCGAATCTCCATGCGCATCAATATCTCCTTGGTGAGTGATTTCTTCATCAAGCTCTTGAAACTCCCGATGTCGTTCTTCGACACCAAGCTGATGGGTGACTTGATGCAGAGAATGAACGACCATAGCCGTGTGAACAACTTCCTTACGCAGCAGACGCTCAACATCACCTTTGCCATGCTTACCTTCGTGGTGTTCTCGGTGGTGCTCTTTATATATAATAAGGTGGTGTTTGCTATCTTCTTGTTGGGTAGTGTTTTGTATGGTGGCTGGATGGCTCTCTTCCTGAGTCGAAGAAAGGTGCTCGATTATGAACTCTTCGAACAGCAAGCCATCAACAACAACCGAACCTACGAGTTTATCACTTCCATGCAAGAAATCAAGTTGCAGGATTGCGAGCAGCGCAAGCGAAAGGAGTGGGAGGAGACTCAGGTCAACCTTTTCAAGGTGCAGCAGAAATCCCTCAAACTCCAGCAGACACAGGAGGCAGGAAGCATCTTTATCAACGAGGTGAAGAACATCGTGGTGACGGTGGTGGCAGCTACAGCTGTTATCCATGGTCAGATGACCTTGGGTATGATGCTCGCCGTGCAATATATCATCGGACAGCTCAACTCGCCAGTTGAGCAACTCATGAACTTCTTCTATTCCGTGCAAGATGTGAAGATTAGTTTGGAGCGAATCAATGAGATTCACCAGATGGATGATGAGAATGGAAAAGATGGATTGAAGACGAACCTTGACCATCCCGAGGATGGCATTCATATCGACCATATTATGTTCAAGTATGATCCTCATGCTCTCCGAAAGACGATAGACGGGGTGGATATTCATATCCCACAAGGCAAGGTGACGGCGATAGTGGGAGCATCGGGTAGCGGGAAAACCACGCTCATCCGATTGATGCTCGGTTACTATTCGGTATTGGAAGGCAAAATCACGATAGGCGAAACCGACATCAACCAGCTCAACAAGAAATGGTGGCGCAGACAATGCGGCGTAGTGATGCAAGAGGGTGTCATCTTCTCTGAGAGCATCGAGCGCAACATTGCCGTGGATGATGCGGAAGTTAATCGAGAGCGATTGATGAAAGCAGCCGAGATAGCTTGTATCAAGGATTACGTGATGGCACTGCCGCTGAAGTTCAATACCAAGATAGGTCGTGATGGGGTAGGATTGAGCCAAGGACAGAAGCAACGCATCCTGATAGCGAGGGCGGTGTATAAGAATCCCGATTACATCTTCCTTGATGAGGCTACTAATTCGCTGGATGCCAACAATGAGCGGAATATTGTGGAGAACCTTGATAAGTTTTATCAAGGCAAGACGGTAGTGATAGTGGCTCATCGCCTGAGTACGGTGAAGAATGCCGACCAAATCATCGTGCTAGACCATGGAAAGGTGGTTGAGGTAGGTAACCATGAGTCTTTGACCGCCAAGCGAGGGGCATACTATAACCTTGTGAAGAATCAGTTGGAATTGGGAAACTAAAATGCTTTTGTGATTAGAAAACTAAAATATCTTGATATGGAGCTGAAAGAATATGAATCAGATCATCACGATAATCATCCTTGCATTTGCAGCAGCTTTTTTCTTCATAAATAAAGCTTTGCGGTGAAAATACTGCAATTTCTTTTGAAATTTGCGGTGTTTTTACTGCAAATTTTGTATATTTGTGCCCGATATACTCCCCCAAGTAATAGGGCAAGTTATTAACTACGCCTCGTGCGTATAAACAAAGAAAGGAATAATATGAGCTTTGGAACATCTGTGAAACTTCCTGATGGAAGTATATATTTTAATAGAGTTTCTTTACATAGCATGAGCGACCTTGTCGATATAAAGGATGAGGCGACCAAGGAGATTCTGCAAGCAAAGGAACAGCTGTTGATGTTGGCTAGTGCCACACCTAAGGACCTTTTTGTAGGCGAGGATGGTGTTATGTTTCAGCTTACTCGCGAGTTTAATGATACTTGGGAAAGTTTGCAAGAATCATTTTACAATATGAATCGTGCTGATATTGTCATTGACGAACTTGATGGTTGGAGTTGGAGTCATAAGGATGAGTTTGGGGAAGAAATAGAGAAGCCTCTTGACCCATCTAAGCCCGAAGACTGGAGGAGAATAGTCAGTGGTGATTATATTTCTGAAACTGATAAAAGTATCAAGGTCACAAGTTTTGAGGCACTTGATGCAGAGATAGATAAAATCAGCAAATTGTTTTTTTACAAGCAAGATAAGATTCGTGGCAAGTATGTTTTATACTACAAGAAGCGTCTTTTTCACACATCCGATAACGTCTATCTGTTTTCATCGGAAGAATCTGCCTATAAGCATTTCTTTGACAGTTTGGACTTTAGTTTTTCAGAGATGACCAAGAAGTCGTATATAGAAAAGAACTATGATTTTCTTCGCAAAGAACTTGCCAAGTACCTTGGTCAAGAAATGAAACAAATCGACGAATACAATTCGTTGTTGGATGTAGTCTTGGCATCTAATGAAACAAATACGATGGAATATTATGAACAGGTGTCAAAGTTGGGGGATTATATAAGAACGGCTGTACAAAACTATGTGAAGAGCTTTGTGGAGGTCGTGAAGCTGGCATAATGCTATCGTCTCTAACCTCAATCATAGGAACATTAAACGTTTTTACGGATTTTATCCCTTGATGCATTGTGGTTTCAGATTTTCTTCTTATTTTTGCAATCACAAACGATAATAAAGAATTAGGAGATATGGAAGAAATCATCAAACTCAACTCTGTGGATAAGTATTGCGAGCTGCACGGATTCGAGACGCAGCATCCGTTGGTGGCTGTAGTAGATATGAAGGATGCCGCGGAGTTTCCACCAGAATTTACCGTCAACTATGGCGTGTATGCGCTCTTCTTGAAGGAGAACCTGGGATGCAATATCACCCGATATGGCAGGCAAAAGTATGATTATCAGGAGGGTACCGTGACGAGCTTTGCGCCAGGGCAGGTTACCCATGTGGTGATGAACCCAGACGTGCGCCCCCAGGCTAAGGGACTTATCTTCCATCCCGACCTCATCAAGGGAACTCCCTTGGCACGAGAGATGCACAACTACTCCTTCTTCTCTTATAGTAGCAACGAGGCATTGCACCTCTCTGACAAGGAGAAGCAGATTTTCATCGACTGCCTGGAGAAAATCAAGATTGAGCTGAATCGCCCGATAGACAAGTTCTCGAAGCGTCTCATCTCCATGAACATCGAACTCTTGCTCAATTATTGCATGCGCTTCTATTCTCGCCAGTTCGTAACTCGTGAGGTGCAGAACAAGGACGTGCTTACTCGCTTCGAGGCCCTGCTCGATGATTACTTCGCAGGCAACAAGCCTCACTTGGAGGGATTGCCAACCGTGAGATACTTTGCCGACAAGATTTGTCTCTCGCCTAATTACTTTGGCGATCTCATCAAGAAGGAGACGGGTATGAGTGCGCAGGAATACATCCAAAACAAGATTATCGACCTCGCCAAGTCGATGCTCCTCGGTTCGGAGAAGACCATCACGGAGATTTCGTATGATTTGGGCTTCCAGTATTCCCAGCACTTCAACCGAGTGTTCAAGAAGAATACAGGGCTTACGCCTTCCGCCTATAGGAGGAATTGATTCATAGATTTAAATATCATACGGAACATATACGGATTTTATACGGAGAAAAGTTTCCGTTAAATCCGTTTAAGTTCCGTATGATAAAAAATAAAACGATATGAGTAATTGCAAACTTCATCCTTTGGTTCGTCTCATCGACTTGAATGAGATGAACACGACCGACATGACCCAATGCTTTGTGGTGATTCTGCAAGGCAGGGAGGGGCGTGTCTGTACGGGAACGACGGCTTGCGACTTTAGGGATGCGACTTTGCTGTTCTTTCGTCCTGCTGAATGCCAGGAGTATGTTGAGCGAATGAAGAATGTAACTTGCAATGAGTATAATCCGATTCGTGCTCTCTGCTTCTGTGGCGACTGGTTGAATCGTCATCTTCCTATCATTTTTGACGCAGAGTATCATTTCTTCTCTTACGGCATCAAGGAGTCTCTCCATTTATCGCTCAAGGAAAAGGTGGTGGTGGATAAATGCCTGGACGATATAAAGGAGGAGATGGAGTGGGGCTTGGATGAGTATTCCAATGTTCTCATCGCCCAAAAGATAAAAATTCTTTTCGATTATGTTTGCCGATATTACGACCGTCAGCACATCACTCGCTCTTGTCTCAATGCTTCGCTCATGAAGAAGATAGAGCGAGAGGTGGATGAATATCTCGTGTCGGGCGATAATTGCCTGACTTGCTGTCATGTGCCGATTCGTCGTTTTGCCGAGTCCTTGGGATTGAGCGATGCTTATTTCTCTGATTTCTTGAAGCGAGAGACAGGCAAGACCATCGACAAGTATGTTTGTGCCCGCCATTTCGAGGTGGCGAAGCGACTGCTGCTTACCACAAACGATTCGCTCTGTGCCATTGCCCGAAAACTAGGCTATCATACCTTACAGAGTTTTTCTACTACTTTCAAGCGAGTATTGGGCTGTGCGCCGAATGATTATCGCAACGCCAATTGATATTTTCACACGGATTCCACGGATCTCACGGATAGATGTCATGTAATAAAATGATTTGAAATAGATTTATTTGAAATAAAATGGTTTGAAATAATTCTATTTCAAATAAAATGATTATATTTGCAGCCGAAAGTGCTAGATATGGCACAGGAAATGTCGTATAATACTGAATATAATCAATATGGATATACCTTTTGTTTTTGGAAAAATAGCTGATGGTGAAGATTTTACCGACAGAACTATAGATACGGAAAAGCTGAAAGCCAACTTCCGTGGATTGGTGAATACCATCATTATCTCTCCTCGAAGATGGGGAAAGACATCACTTGTCAATCATGCCTTGGAGCAGATGGGAGACGACAAGGAGTATCTTGTGTGTAAGGTTGATATCTTCAATTGTCGCACGGAGGCTCAGTTCTATCAGACTTATGTCAATGCAATCTTAAAGACATCTTATTCCAAGATGGATGAGTTCTTGGAGGCCGCAAAAAAGTATGTGGGCTCGTTCGGACCGAAGTTGACCTTGAGTGATTGCAGTCAGCAATATGAGCTTGCCCTTGGGGTAGATTTCAAGGACAAGCAATACTCGTATGATGAAATACTAGATTTGCCTCAGAAGATAGCAATAGAAAAAGACAAGAAGTTTATAGTATGTATCGATGAGTTTCAGAATGTGAATACATACGATGATTCCTTGGGATTTCAACGTAAGCTACGCTCTCATTGGCAGACACACAACAGAGTGGGGTATTGTATGTTTGGAAGCAAGCGCCACATGTTGCTGGACATTTTCAGTAATTATGAAATGCCGTTCTATAAGTTTGGTGACATTATGTTCTTGGATAAGATAAGCGAGGAAGACTGGGTGAAATTCATCGTTTGTCGTTTTGAGAATACCAGCAAGAGAATATCTGAAGAAAATGCCAGTCGTATAGCTAGAAAGGTGGAATGTCATCCATATTATGTACAGCAGTTGGCGCAATTGGCTTGGCTTAGAACCAAGAAGGTGTGCGATTCCTCTATCGTGGACGATGCTTTTGAGGCATTGGTGGGGCAACTCAGTTTGCTTTTTGCCAATATCATCGATACATTGACTGCCAAGCAAATCAGCTTTTTGTTGGCGGTGTCGAACGGTGAAAAGAACTTTTCCTCTCGTGATGTGTTGACAAAGTATCAGCTTGGTACTTCCGCCAACATTAAGAATCTTCGCAAGGCTATGCAGGATAAAGATCTTATTGATGTAATGCCCGATGCGGTGACGATGCAAGACCCAGTGTTTGCTTACTGGTTGAGGGAGAAGTACGTATAGAATATTTACAAGAATAATCATCATTATTTATGGCAAGAAATTTTTGCAAGACTTGGTGGGGTAATGCTTGGTTGCAAGCTCTCTCTCATATAGATTACTCCAATCGCATTCCTCGTGGTGCTCGATATGCTCGCGATGGATCGGTGAAGAGCGTGGAGTTTGATGATAATAAAATCAAGGCAAAGGTGCAAGGAAGTAGGCGGACTCCATACACTGTCACCATGGAGGTGAATAAGTTTACGAAGAAAGAGACGGAACGACTGATGGAGGGTATATTGGCAAATCCTGCCATCGTACCACAGTTGCTCAATATGAATCTTTCTCCTGCTGTGCTCGATATTGCCAAGGAAGCCAAGTTGAAGGTCTTTCCTGATTCTTGGAGAGACTTGGACATGGATTGTAGCTGTCCCGATTGGGCGGTGCCCTGCAAGCACATTGCTGCCGTGGTCTATATGATAGGATTGGAGATTGACAACAATCCATTCTTGGTGTTTCAACTTCATGGAGTTGATATATTGGAGGAACTGAAGGAACGTGGTATTGGAGGAGATGAAAAATGTAATGTGACGATACCAACATGGCAGGAGTCTTTGCCACTGGTCTTGCCTTCCGTCCTTTCAGAAAAGGAGATTGCGCAAAATCCCCCCATGCTAGATTTCTGCATGATTACTGAACTGGGTGATGCCCTCTTGCGACTTTTGCCCGATGAACCTCCTTTCTATACCGATGGTGATTTCTTGAAGCTTTATACGGAGAATATCAGTAAAGCCAAGCGACAGGCTGGGCGATTGCTCGACAAGAAAGTAGGTTTGGAAGAGGTCTTCAAAAAGTGGGAGATAAGACCTGTTATGCTTTCGCCTTCCGTAGATTTGGTGATAACGCTGCAAGATGGGCTTAAATTTGAGGCTTCTCGCCCATCGGGAAAGACCAAGCTGAACATCCCACAGCTGATGTCGGCTCTTGACAATATTACCAGTGAAGACTTGCGAGATTTCCCAGATACCATCTATGCCTTGAAAATGAGCTATCAGTTGGCTCTCCATCTGATGATGAAGGGAAATGTAATGCCGCAGATATTACAGAATATTGATGAAACTTACAGTGTGTGGTGGATTCCTGCTTCTGCTGATGCCCATACTGAGGAATTGTTGAGGCAAATAGATGCTTTGTGCCCTGCTGAAAGTATCAGGATAGAGTTGGATAAGAAGAAGGTGAAATCGACTTTGCGCCCGGCTTTATTGATGACTTCGTGCTTCTTAACCCAGTTGGTGCAAGGCACATCCAAGCCTCTTACTTGGCTTAACAAGGCTTACCGTATGTTCTTTTCGGGAGAATCTTATTCTTTTACGGAGGTAGGCGAAAAAACGATTCCTCTGGGTATCAAGAGTTGGACAGATCGCCTTACGGTGGTCAATATGCGTTGGCGACCAGTACTGATGGTACGTAATGAGGACGAGAATGCACGAGAGTTCTTGTTGGAAATGGCTGTAGAGGATACACAGGAGGATGAGCCTCTGATGGTATGTTTACGTGATGTGTTTGTCAAGTCCGCATATTCGAAGGAGCGTTTTGACATACTAAAGGATCTCTCTTTGCTTTCATCGCTGGTAGGAGGATTGGAACGCTATTTGGCACATGAGGCTCGGCAACCTATGAGTCTTGGCAATCGAGAGTTTGTCACATTCTTGTTTGAGGTGATGCCTGCTATGAAACTGTTGGGCATCAAGTTGCTTTTGCCGAAGTCTTTGCAGACCATCCTGCGCCCTCGCCCTAGTGTAAAGCTTTCTGCCAAGCAGAATGATGGGAAGTCTTTCTTGCGTATGGACCAACTCTTGCAGTTTGATTGGAAAGTGGCAGTTGGAGATGACTTGGTAGATGCCGAGGAATTTGCACGTTTAGTAGGACATGCCGATGGGTTGATTCGATTCAAGCAACAATATATCTATGTAAGTGCAGAAGACTTGAAGAAGATAGAGAAAACCTTTGCCTCTCAACGAGAGATGACTCCAGCAAGAATGTTGCAAGTGGCATTGGCGGGCGAGTATAAGGGAGCAAAAGTCGAGTTGTCTCCCGAAGTGAAAGCACTTATCAAGGAATGGACTACATTGAAGGATATGCCAGTGCCAAAGGAAATCCATGCCCAGTTGCGTCCTTACCAAGAGAGGGGATATGCCTGGATGTATCACAATATGCGTTTGGGATTCGGTAGTATTCTTGCCGACGATATGGGACTGGGTAAAACCTTGCAGGTCATCACTTTCTTGCAGAAACTCAAGGATGATGGCATTTTGGACAAAAAACGTGCTTTGGTAGTGGCTCCTACAGGGCTTCTTGCCAATTGGCAGGCGGAGCTTCAGCGATTTGCCCCTATGTTATCAGTATTCTTGTATCATGGCACGAAGCGTGACCTAAAGAAATTCTCGGAGGATATTCTCTTGACATCTTATGGCTTGGTTCGTTCAGACATAGACTTGTTGAAGAAGCAGAAATGGCAGGTGATGGTCATCGATGAGGCTCAGTACATCAAGAATCATGATACGGCACAGAGCAAGGCTGTACGTAGTATCAAGTCCGAGGTGCATATTGCCATGAGTGGTACGCCTGTGGAAAATCGTCTCTCTGAGTATTGGAGTATCATGGATTTTGCCAACAAGGGGTATCTTGGTACGGCAAAGGCTTTCAATGATGAGTATGCCAAACCAATCCAAGACTTCGGAAGTACGGCATGTGCGGAGAGATTCCGTAGGATTACATCACCTATGATGATGCGCCGATTGAAGACAGACAAGTCGATTATCTCCGACTTGCCTGACAAAATAGAGCAAGATGAGTTTGCTTCGTTAACTTCTTCGCAAGCTGCTCTTTATCAAAAGGTAGTGGATGAAAGTATGGCGATTATCATGGGTAAGGACGAGGCGGATAGTAAACAACTGTTTGAGCGCCAGGGACTTATTCTGCAAATGATGTTGGCGTTGAAACAGATTTGCAACCATCCTACCCAATATTTGAAAGATGGCAAGTTTGTGCCTTCGCTATCTGGAAAGACAGAGATGCTACTTGACTTAGTGGATGCTATCCGGGAGAGTGGCGAGAAGGCCATCATCTTTACTCAGTTCAAGGAAATGGGCGATATGCTACAGCAGTTTATTGCGGAGCGAACAGGCGCAGAACCCATGTTCTTGCATGGAGGATGCTCTATTAAGCAGCGCAAGGATATGGTGGATAGATTCCAAAACAATCGTGCCGACCGTATTTTTATTCTGTCTCTCAAAGCTGCGGGAACAGGTCTTAACTTGACGGCGGCTACCCATGTGATACATTACGACCTATGGTGGAATCCTGCGGTTGAGGCGCAAGCCACCGATCGTGCTTATCGTATCGGACAAAAAAAGAAAGTGATGGTTCATCGTTTCATCACCAAGAACACTTTTGAGGAACGCATCAATGATATGATTAACAATAAGCGTGCCTTGGCAGAATTGACGGTATCTTCGGGCGAGAACTGGATAGGTAAGTTGAGCAACAGGGAATTGAAGGAAATTTTTGGATAAAATTAAAAGCTGAATAATGAAACAAACAATCTTAACCGCTTGCCTGGGACTGATAAGCCTGGGCTTGCAAGCACAAAGCATTTCGCTCGCTGGCGAATGGAACGTAGAACTTGGCAAAAGTGGTAGCTTTCTTGCACAAGGCAAGAAATCGAGGGCTGATGCCAAGGAGGCGAAACGTGCCCATCTGCCTGGTACCATCGACACCAATCGCTTGGGCGTTCCGCCTACTGACTTGACGGAGACAACCCACTTGACTCGCATCTCTGCCTATAAGGGAGCGGCTCGATATTCCAGAACCATCGAAATCCCTAAGGCTTGGAAGCTGAAGAAAGACCAAGCGATGGAGCTTTTCTTGGAACGCACGAAGCCTACGTGGGTGTATCTCGATGGGCATCTCGTAGATTCCTGTAATTTTATCTCTACGCCTCAGAGATACATTTTGCCGAAGAAGATAAAGAGCGGCAAGCATCTCTTGGAGATTGTAGTGGATAATTCGAAAGGGGTGCCTGAACAGATTTATGGTTCCAGCCATGCCTATACCGAGGATACGCAGACCAACTGGAATGGAATCATCGGA
>DBLF01000095.1:4398-4689 GCA_002297965.1 Candidatus Segatella papionis | reverse complement strand
TGGAACCATTCTTGATGGGGTAAGTAAGAAGGAACTTCGGACGGACATACGAGTTTGTCTTCTTGATATCCTCATACTTTTGCTCTCTCCAAACACCCTCAGCACCAATGCGATAATTGAGTTTTCCCCAAGTGTTCTGATACTCGGCATAGACGGTTTGCACTGTGAAACGAGAGGAATTATCGTATGGTTGATAACCAGAGAGGACATTACGGATGGTATAGTCAGACCACTTCATCCAGTTGTTCCAACCTATGTTCAGCTCACCTTTCTTCCATCCCTTGGTATAGT
>DBLF01000095.1:1145-4215 GCA_002297965.1 Candidatus Segatella papionis | reverse complement strand
GCGTCTTGCTCAGATACAAGTCAAGCGAAGGGCCGAAGGTATTCGTATAATTATCATTATGTCCCTTTCCGTCTTTCCATTCTGGGTTGTTTTGCGCCTGTATGCTCATATTGCCACGATAGAATGTATGCAGATAGTTAGGCGTTGCCGTTACTTGAAAGGTGATGTCCTCTGGTTTGCTGTAAGCATACTTCAGGTTCATCGTATTGTTGGTGTAACCGAAATGCTTCTTGTAGCTATAGAGGTAATCTGCCAATCTATCGTCCATCATAAACGAATAGTGGTCCTCACCGATGCAGTCGTGATAATTGCGCATCTCGATATTGTAATCCACGAAGAACTGGCTGTAGCCTTTGTTGTACTTGTAATAAGCATTGCCATTCACAAAGCCTGTGGTGAAGGCGGTCTTGGCATCGAAACCCACTGCATAACCCGTATCGAGCGGTTTGGTGATGATGTTCACCAAGATGTCGCAATCGCCATAGCGAGAAGGAGGTGCATCGTAATACTCCACCTTCTTGATTTTGTCGGCGGCTATCGACTTGAGGTCATTGTCGCTCGTCATTGCCACATTGTTGATAAGCACCTTTAGCTTCTTGTTGACGATACTCTTGGTCTTGCCTGTCACAGGGTCGGTGACGATACCCGGAATATTGGCGATGAGGTCTTGCGAATGGCGAGCATTCTTGATTTGCTCCTCATTGAAGGTATAGGTGGCATGGTCGCCGTGATCGGTACGGAGATTTCCCTTCACGATGACTTTCTTAAGCAGATAGGCATCCGCTTGCATCCTCACCGTTCCAATGCGAGTGATATTCACGAGCTTGCTGATGGTCTTATAGCCCACGAAGGAAACCTTCATGATGGCTTGTCTTTGCTCACAAGGTATCACGAAGTCGCCATTGGCATTGCTCACACCACCGCAGATGAAGGAGGAATCCTGCGGATTGAGCAACTGGATGTTAGCAAACTCCACTGGCAGGTTGTGATTGTCTATCAAGCGACCTATCAACTTGCGATTGCTCTTGCGGATGCACTCCACGGTTATCAGACTATCGCCCACCGTCATCTGCATCGGATAATAACTGATTACCTTGCGGATGGCATCGGGAATGTTGTTCGTATTGATGCTCTGGGTAACCGTGAAGTCCTCCAACTCATTGTAGATAAAACTAATCTTATAGCGAGCCGAAGCCTTGTCGAGGTCGATGAGGACATCCGACATACTGCGGTCGTGGTAATTGCGAGTGATATGCTGGGCACTCATCGTTGAAACGAATGCGCAAAGCAGGAATATAGTTGTTATGAATCTTCTCATAATGAAATGCTTTTATCGGAACAAAAATACACCACCTGTTATTTGATGTAGAGATGATATTCCTATACCTTATTATATATAGTGGAATTTTACTTGACGATAATGTTCTGTCCAACCACTTCTATGTTCACATTCTCGAATTGGTTGAGTTCTTTGACAATATTCTCGATGCTCGAACGGCTATCCCACTCGTAATAAAGTCGGAGGCTCTTAGCCTCAACATTTTCAAATTTCACCCGCATATCATAATAAGCAGCAATTTCTGCTATCATCTTGTCGAAAGCTACGTTCTCGAACGTCTTGTGGATGGCTGCTTTCTCGGCTTTCGCCTTTGTCAAGGAATCCTTGACAGCCACCTGTTTCACAGAGTCCTTCGCAACCAGTTCCGTATGCGACTCATTCGTCAACATCGGCTCCTGACTTTTCTTGATGTATGTATGGATGGCGGCGAATGCAATGCCCGAAACCAAGACAAAGCCTATAACAGAAGCGGCTACCTTGCGCCAAGAAGAAGACTCGCCAGAATGATCATTCTCAAACTTTTCCCACTCCTTGTCAATATCTATCACAGGCGTTTCTTGCTTAACAAGTGCCGAATCCACTTCTTGCATCGTCTGATAGAGCTTTCGACATTCCTCATCCTGCAATAGCTCACGAATCTCCTCATCAGAATACTTCTCCTGATGGTCGATCATATCCAATATCTTTTCAAACTTGTCCATAATTTCTTTCCGTTAAGGGTTAAATACAATACAACAATTCCATTCCATGAAGGGTTATATTAGATAAAAGTATTATCCCCTAAGGGTTAAATTGTTGCTTTAATTTCTTGATGCCTTGCGCCAAATGCTTATACACCGCCACTTCGCTGATACCCAACTCCGTGGCAATCTCCTTGTAAGTCATCTTCTGATGAAACCTTAGTTTGAGCACCTTGCTCGTCTGGGGAGTGAGTTCATCGTCCATATAGGCATGTATTGCCTCCATCTTTCTCTCCTCCTTTTCCATGACAGCAGCCACAGATTCAGCAGGAGCGATGTTGGGCGAGGCATCGGCTTGCAAGAGATGATGCACTCGGTCTTTCATCTTCTGACGACTCAACAAGTTGAGACATTTGTTGCGCACACAAACCAATAGATAGCTCCCTATGCTATCGGAACGCAGAGAGTCTTTTTCATCCGACACCTTGCCATCGATGCGAAGACGAATCTTCCCATCGAGCACATCGGCGAAGACATCGCTCACCACATCCTTGCTCGCCGCATCATCCTTCAGGAGTACCCTGGCCAGTTGGTACATCCTGAGATAATGCCGACGGAAGAGCTTTTCTATCGTTTCTTTGTTCATTTGCATTGCTTGTACTTTTTGTTTGATACTGCCTGGAGAGCATCATCGGTGATACCCTTCCGACTTTCTTGTTCTGCCCATATTACAATCAGCCTTTCGATTTCCTAACCCTTAACGGAAAGAAAAATGCAAGTTTTCGATGCAAAGTTATACTTTTTCTTTTACATTCTTCTCCCAAAATCAAAAATAATGGTAAAAATATCCGTAATATGGTTATGCGATGTTTGGAAGGAAAGGCGTATCTTTGCATTATCTTAGCATAAGAAATTCAGCTTTCCGAAACATTCGGATACACATTTTATTATATGTAATAGACAACGATATGAAGAAACTATTAATTATTTTGGTAATATTTATGGCAACAATCAATGAATCCATGGCAGCCAATAAGCTGTCAGAACGCCA
>DBLF01000095.1:0-1133 GCA_002297965.1 Candidatus Segatella papionis | reverse complement strand
CCTTGGCAAGTCTCGAAGCCCAAGGCGACCTCGACCGTCTGGCACCAGCCATCCATGAGGCTCTCGATGGCGGAGTAACTATCAATGAAATCAAGGAGACTTTCTCCCAGCTCTATGCTTACACAGGTTTCCCTCGTTCGCTCAATGCCTTGGGAACCTTATCCAAGGTTCTCGATGCCCGCAAGGCTAAGGGCAAGAAGGATGACGAAGGCAAGGAATGGAAACGTCCAAAAGCTTGGGACGATGCCAAGTTGGCTCTCAAGATGGGTACTGAGACCCAGACTAAGTTGAGCGGCAAGCCATTCAACTACGACTTCTGCCCACAGGATGATTATTACTTGAAGGCTCACCTCTTCGGCGACATCTTTGCTGGCGACCAGCTCTCTGCCAGCGACCGTGAGATTGTAACCGTAGCAGCCTTGGCTTCCATCAAGGGCATCGCCCCACAACTTGCCGCCCATCAAAGGGGTGCAGTCAACATGGGTAACACCCAGGAGCAAGTAGATGAACTGATGAAATACTTGAGCGAGAAGGGACTCTCCCAGTGCGATAATGCTGCCGATGCTACAGCAGGAGCTTGGCCTAAAGGCAATCCGAATACAGCCTACGCTAAGTTCTTCGTAGGCGACAGCCACTTGGCAAGTATCGCCCCCAAGAACTTGAAAGAAGGCGAAAAGACCGTTCTCCCGACGTCTAATGTCACCTTCGAGCCAGGATGCCGCAACAACTGGCACATCCACCATGGTGCTCGCCAAATTCTCATCTGTGTATCCGGCAAGGGATGGTATCAGGAATGGGGCAAGCCTGCCATCGCCCTCAACCCAGGCGATGTCATCGACATTCCAGAGGGAGTGAAGCATTGGCATGGTGCCCAGAAGGACAGTTGGTTCCAGCACATCGCCACCCATGTGGCAGTAGAGAACTCGAAGCCAGGCTCTGAGCCTAACGAATGGTTGGAACCTGTATCGGACGAGGAATACAATAAGTTGTAAGTTTTCATATTCCCATAATATCATACGCTCATCAAAACTACGAAACATCCCCTCAAATCCTACGGAAAAGAGAAAAAGGCTTCTGCCCTACTCCTTTTTCGTAGGATTTTTTGTTTTTCTCCAAAGAAAATTGTATTTTTG
>DBLF01000007.1:8583-9447 GCA_002297965.1 Candidatus Segatella papionis | reverse complement strand
CAACTGGAATGGAATCATCGGAGACATACGTCTCGAAGTGAAGAGTGAAGAACGAAGAGTGAAGAAACAAAGTTCGGCGGCCGAAGGGAATGCCAATTCAAATGTATTAGATTGCTTCAAGGACTTCCATATTGCGGGCGCTCATTTCTATGCCAATGGTCATCCTGTGTTTCTTCGTGGCAAGCATGATGCGGCGGTTTGGCCTTTGACAGGTCATGTGGAGATGACCGTGGATGGTTGGATGAAGTATCTCGGCACTTGCAAGGAATACGGCATCAATCACGTCCGCTTCCACTCGTGGTGCCCACCGGAGGCTGCTTTTGTTGCGGCTGATAGCTTGGGTATCTATCTCCAGCCGGAGCTGCCTTTTTGGGGCTCATTCGATGGAAAGGACGAAAAGCTGATGAAGTTCCTCCATCAGGAGGGTGTGAACATCCTGAGAGAGTATGGGCATCATCCTTCCTTCCGCATGATGGCGTTGGGCAATGAACTATGGGGAGACATCGACAAGATGAAGGAGTTTGTGGATGATTTCCGCAAGATAGCTCCCGATAAATACTATACTTTCGGCAGTAACTATTATCTCGGTTACCAGGGCGTAAAGGAGGGGATGGATTACTTCACCACTTGTCGCATCGGAGGCGAGGGATGGGGAAAATACAATACCCATACCCGTGGTTCGTTCTCCTTTGCCGATGCCTACGATGGAGGAATGATCAATCACTACCATCCTAACTCTGTGATGAATTTCGATGAGGCTTGCGATCCATGGGCAAAGCCACAGCCTTGGCAGAAGGCTTCTTCGGATGCTGCAAATGCATCGCAGAAGCAAGCTGCTGGCATTCCGATTATCTCCCACGAGAC
>DBLF01000007.1:4672-8489 GCA_002297965.1 Candidatus Segatella papionis | reverse complement strand
TTCCGTAAGCGTCTTGCCGCGGCAGGGATGCTTTCGCAAGCAGCAGATTTCCATAAGGCTTCCGGTCTTTGGAGCGTGAAACTCTATAAAGCCGACATCGAGATGGATTTGAGAACCAAGAACATGGCTGGCTTCCAACTGCTCGATATTCAGGATTACCCAGGACAGGGAAGTGCTTTCGTGGGAATCCTTGATGCTTTCATGGAGAGTAAGGGGATTACTACGCCTGAGGAATGGCGACAGTGGTGTTCGCCTGTGGTTCCTTTGGCGGAACTAGATAAGTTCTGCTTCGAGGATGGTGAGCATGTCAAGGCTAAGATTCAAGTGGCAAACTATGGCGGAAGTTCGCTCAAAGGCAAGAAGCTAAGATGGCATCTTCAGGCAGAGAAAGGTGCTTTCCGTATTGACGATGGAACCTACAGAACGGAGGAAGGCGAGGTGAAGAAGAATGTGGGCAGTTTGATGACAGAAGATGAGGGCGTGCTCAATATCTTTTCTTACGATGAGGGATTGATGGATGTGGGCGAACTGAATGGTGTGTTCCATGTCAGTAAGCCAACCAAACTCTTGTTGACGCTGAATATCGAAGGTACGGAGGCAAAGAATTCCTATGAGCTGTGGGTCTATCCTAAGAAGCCTATCGATAAGAAGGGAATCATGGTAGTCAAGGATTTGACCGCCGATGTGGCGAAAGCCTTGGAAAAGGGAGGAAAGGTGCTTTGGTTGCCTACGGAATCGGAGTCTTTCATTGCATCCGATGATACGCTCTCGCAAGTCCATAATGCCACGCCTTATACCGTGGGCGGTCTCTTCCAAACCGATTACTGGAACTATCGCATGTTTAAGACCATCTGCGAGAACAACAAGAAGAAGGTGTCGCCAGGAACCTTGGGCATCCTTACGAATCCTGCGCATTCTATCTTCCGAGATTTTCCTACGGAGATGCACACCAACTGGCAATGGTTCCCAGTCGTCAAGGAGTCTCATCCATTGGTACTTGACAATTTCCCAAAGGATTACAAGCCTATCGTGCAGGTTATCGACAACATCGAGCGCAATCACAAGCTTGGCTTGGTGATGGAATGGAAGGTGGGAGCAGGAAAGCTCCTCGTCTGCATGAGTGACTTGGCGAAAGCATCGAAATATCCAGAGGGCAGGGCTTTCTATCAGAGCGTGCTCAATTACATGCGCTCTGCCGACTTCAATCCTACATTTGAAATATCAGTGGAGGAACTGACCCAGACCTTGGCGGAGAAGCCACATGAGGTTACGATGAAGGAACTGAACAATATCTCTCAATACTAAAAGCTCTCGCAGATTTCGCAGATAACGCAGAACTTTCGGTTAAGATAGAATCATATAAAAAGGTTGGAATCGCTTCTTACACGATTCCAACCTTTTTAGTTGTTTTTGCTTGCTTGGTAGATTTAATCCACCAAAACATCATGTTATGAGAGCAGATTAATCTGCGTGATCTGCGAAATCTGCGAGAGACTTACTTTGCATTGATTTCTTTCAAGAGGCGATCGGCGTGCCCCCACTTATCCATCATATAGAGCACGTAGCGAATATCCACACCGATGCAGCGTGCGAGACGCTTGTCGAAGTTGATGTCGGAGCTGAGGCTGTCCCAGTTGCCATCGAAGGCTAGACCTATCAACTCGCCCTTGCCATTGAACATAGGGCTACCAGAGTTACCGCCCGTTATGTCGTTGTTGGTCAAGAAGCAAAGTTGCATCTTGCCTGTTGTCTTGTCTTGGTATTTACCGAAGTCCTTTTCGGAGAGAAGCTCATGCATGATAGGTTCGGCAAAATAGTCGATGACCTTGTCGCCCTGCTTCATCTTCTCTACGATGCTCTCGGCTGTGGTGTAATAGCCTGATGGCTTGCCGCCGAGATCGAATCCACCTACCTGTCCGTAGCTCAAGCGCATAGTGAAGTTGGCGTCGCTATAATGAGGCATGTCTTCCTCCATGCGGAGCTTGGCAGCACAGAGATACTTCTCCTGCTCGGCGATGCTGTCGGCGTTGTTGCCAAGAGCCTCGGCGAAGTCAGCATAAACGTCGTTCAAGTCCATGCCGAAGGCTACGCCTGGGTCTTTCTCGTATCCCTTCTTGTTGAAATAGAGCTTGGCATCCTTCTTCATGATGAGCGACTTGTCCCAAAGATAGCTTACGTACTTGGTGTAGTCGCCACCAAACTGGCTGTCGATGGTCTTGTAGAACTTAGGCAACCATTTCTCGCTTACATGCTCACGATAATTCTTCAGGAGCGTAGCCAAGACCTCTTGGTCGAGTGACTTGTCCCATTCGGCGCTGTTGTCATCGAACTCATGGTATTGTTTCTTCTTGTTTTTCTCAGAGCCCTTTACCTCCATGTTCTGCTGAAGCTTGAAGGCGCGGGTAGAGAACTCTACGTTGCTGCGACGAGTGAATGATTCGGCGAAGTTGGTCCAAGCGTAGGTAACGTCGGCGCTCTCCTTGTAGAGCTTCTGGAGCTTGTCGAAATCTACCTTGTGGGCGAGGTCGTTGGCAGCCTTGGCGGTGTCTTGCCAAGCACGGAGACGAGTCTCGTACTCACGCTTCATGTTGACGATGCCGATGGAGTCGATGCACTTGTTCATGCCGATGGCGTTCTTCCAGTAGTTAGAAGAGCTGGCATACTTGCTGTCGTACTTGATGCGCACAGCCTCGTCGGCACGCATGTGCTTCTGCATCACCTCCTGCTTCACGCCACGAACCTGGGCACGAGGAGCGTTCTCTGCATCGTGCATCATCTGGATGCCATAGCTGGAGAGGTATCGCTCGGTGCTGCCAGGATAACCCATGGTCATCGCATAGTCTCCATCCTTATAACCTTGCAATGAAACCTGTGCCCATCGCTTAGGGTGGTAAGGCACATTGTCCTTGCTGTAGGCGGCAGGGCCATTGGTCTTAGGGTTGGCGTAGATGCGGAATACGGAGAAGTCGCAAGTCTGTCGAGGCCACATCCAGTTGTCGGTGTCGCCGCCAAACTTACCCATCGACTTTGGCACGGTGAAGACCAAGCGGAGGTCGGTGAAGTCCTGGTAAGTAGTGGCGTACCACTTGTTGCCCTCATAGAAAGGTTTGATGCTGACGTGTAGGGTAGAGTCGTTCTTCTTCACCTCCTTGGTCATCGCATTCTCCAAGGAATCCACGAGTTCGCCTCGCTTCTTGTTGTCGAGTTTCTCATAGCCGAGCGCCATTACCTTGTCGGTTACATCTTTCTGGTCGATCATGAAGCTCACGAACATGTTCTCGTTAGGCAATTCCTCGGCGTAACTCTTGGCGAAGAAGCCATTGAGCATATAGTCGTGTTCCACGGTAGAGTGACTACGGATAGACTCGAAGCCGCAGTGATGGTTGGTGAAGACCAATCCATCTGGCGATACGACTACGCCAGAGCAATAGCCAGAGAAATTGACCACAGCGTTCTTCAAGGCATTCTCGCCATTGTAGAGCTGGTCGTAAGTCATCGAGAAACCTTCGCGCTGCATCATCTCATATACAGCGTTAGGCAAGTTGTAGATAGTCCACATTCCCTCGTCGGCATGGGCGGTGTTGATGCCGCAGAATGCCATGATAGAGGCGATGAGGACAGTTGCTTTTTTCTTCATTTTTCTTATTGATAATTATTTGTTTATATTCTGAATTCTTGTTGCTTGGAGAGCATATGTTGCCGATGCAATTCTGCATTTCAAGGTGCAAAGGTACACAATTATTCGTTAAATAGCGATAAATCAAAGGATTAATTGCTAGTTTGTGGATTGTAACAACACTTTTATGAGGGAATAATA
>DBLF01000007.1:0-4621 GCA_002297965.1 Candidatus Segatella papionis | reverse complement strand
AATACACTTTTATGAGGGAATATCGTGTGCAAAGACACACTTTTATGAGGGAATGATAGGGAAAATAGTTGAGTTCGTACCAAATTTGCAATATTTTGTTAAGTTTGGTGCGAACTCGTTTGGCGTTTTCAAATAAAAAATGTATCTTTGCCATCAAAATCGTTCATTCTAAAAAGAGAAAGGTATGAAGATAATAGGCAGACAAAAAGAGATACAATCCTTGGAAAGATATATTGCATCGGAGCAATCTGAGTTTATTGCGCTATATGGTAGAAGACGTGTGGGGAAGACCTTCCTGGTACGAAACCTCTTCGGCGATAGATTTGCATTTGCTGCTACAGGCATTCTTGAAGGAGAACCATCTGAACAAAGAGAAAGCTTTATGGCTTCTCTGAGGGATTATGGTTACAAGGATTGTGCATTCTCAGATTGGATGGAGGCATTTAGTAAATTGCGTACTTTGTTGGAAAATAAAGGTAAGAAGAATAAAAAGACCCCGCTTATTGTCTTCATCGACGAGTTGCCTTGCTTTGACACCCAACGCTCGAAATTTGTCCATGCTTTAGGGTATTTTTGGAATAATTGGGCGGCTTGGCAAGGTAATGTCAAGCTAATCGTATGTGGCTCGGCAACTTCGTGGATGACTCGTAATCTCTTGGATAGCAAAGGTGGATTGCATAATCGCCTTACTCAAACGCTTTGGCTCAAGCAGTTTTGTTTGGCAGAGACAGAGGATTATCTCAAAAATGCTGGCTTCAAGTGGACACGTGATAGTATTGCTCAATGTTATATGGTTTTGGGTGGAATACCTTATTATCTGAGTTTGCTTGATAATCGCATGAGTTTGCCTCAGAACATAGACCAACTGTTCTTTGCGGCAGATGGCAAGTTGAGGGAAGAGTTCCGTCGCTTATATGGTTCTCTGTTCAAAAATCCAGATAGCTATCTAAAGGTGATAGACTTGTTGGCGACTAACCATCAAGGATTGACTCGTAAGGAATTGGCAAAAAAGATGGATTTAGGCGGTAGATTGTCGGAGATACTTGATGATTTGCTTCAATGTGGCTTTATTAGTAGGATGGGAGTTCGTGCGCAGAGAGGTGGTATCAAAGCTACTGATGGTATCTTTCATCTGACGGACTTCTATACTCGATTCTATTATGACTTTTGTCGGGGCAAGACTTCTGATGAGCATTATTGGACCCATAAGCTTGCTACTCCGAAAACAAATACTTGGTTGGGATTGGCCTACGAGCGTCTTTGTATGGCTCATGTTCCTCAGATAAAGGCGGCACTTGGCATCAGTGGTCTCCATACGGAATATTATTCTTGGAGAAGCAAGGTGCATCAGCCTGCGGCGCAGATAGATTTGCTCATCGAACGTTCCGACAACATGGTTAACTTGTGTGAGATTAAGTATTCTGCAGGGCAGTATGCGATGAGCAAGGCAGAATATGAAAAGATACAGAATCGCCAGATGGCTTTTGTGGAGGAAACGAAATGCAAGCAGGGCATCTTTTTGACGCTTATCACGACTTCTGCTCCAAAACAGAATGAGTATTCAAACATGATGAATGGGGTGGTGTTGCTGGATGACTTGTTTAGGGATTGAAATATGCTCAAATATAATAATAAGGTGGTAATTAGTCCTCTTAGCGTATCATTATCCTCAAAGTTCACATAGGCATATTTAGAGTATGCTTTTTTGGCGAATTCTTGCATGAGCTAAGTCTTTCCTACTTGGCGTGCGCCGAGCAGGATTAATGGCTTCTGGTTGTTTCTTTCACCTTGCGTCTGGAAGCAAAGCTCAAGGATGAAATCCATGCTGATTCTTCCGATTAATTTCTTTCTCATAGCACTTCCCTTTCCAACCAGAGTTGGAAGAACTGGTCGTATATCTTATAGACATTCTTGTCTTGCGTAATGAAGTCCTTCTCCAACAATCCCTTGACGGCAGATACCACAGCACTAGGAGAGGGGAGATGATGACGTTTGGCAAAGTTGCCGCCAGAGATGCCTTTCACCTCTCTATCCCTGCCTATCGCCAAGAAAACATTGCGTTGTTTCTCTGGCATTTGGTAGAGCATGCCTTCATAGGTGTCCGACGAAATGTCGAGGATGTAGTTGATGGCATCATCTATCATTGGTTGGGTGCAAGTCTCTCCCTTCATCGTAAGCTGGTACATATAGTTCATCACTTTTTGCATGTAAGAAGTGATGCTGTTGAATCGTTCGTAAAGATTTTCTACGACTCCATCTGCCAAGTGCTTGCCTGCCTGCTCAAACTTCTCGGTAGCAAATGCCTTGTATTTGTCCAAAGGAATCGGTTTGAGATTGAAAATCGTAACCGATTGGTAGAAAGGACGGGCAGGAGAAGTGAACATCTCGCCCATTAGATGGCGATGCGAACCAGAAAAAATAAAGTTGGCATTGGTGCATCTCTGTATGTAAGTGCGAAGAGTTGCCTCTATGTTTTCTCCATCATCATAGTGGGTGATTTGCTGGAACTCATCGATGGCTACCAAGCAATGGCGGTCGGCCTGTGAGAGATAACGGAAAATCTCATCCAAGGCTACGGATGGGTTGGGAACATTCCCCAATCCTATTCCCCAAACAGGGCTTCCGTTAATGTCGAAAGATACTTCCGAGCGGAGGGACAAGGCAATGTTAAGAAACAGTTCCCAAGCCTTGCGCCCCTTGCTGCGCAAATTTTCCAGGATGGCTTTGCCAAGAACGTTGACAAAATCCTCCAAGTTCTTGGTGGCATAGATGTCTATGATAAAGGTGTGATAATTCTCGTTGATTTCTGGTTGTTCAAAACAATGGCGTATGAGGTCTGTCTTGCCCAGTCTTCTTGTGGAAATCAAGGCAATGTTGTTCTCATTGGTCAGCATGCGAACCAAGAATTCAGTCTCTTCTACTCGGTCGCAGAAGTACTCTGCTCCGGCATAACCATTTGTTACAAAGGGATTATTCAGCATATTTAATTTCTTTTTGGCGGCAAATATACAAAGAAATCTCCAAATGAGCAAACCTATCATAAAATAATTATCATAAAATGACAGGTTTTGTGGAAAAGCTTCTGTAACTTGCTTGTTTTCCCTGGTAAGATAAGACAGTTTTTGCCTTGATGCATCTTTTCTTAGATGGAGACATCGCCCAACAGCTGAACGACGCTCGCACAACACGTGATGTGCAACCGCCCAACAGCTGTTGTGCAAGCGCACATCAGCTGTTGGGCGGTTTATGAAGCTATATATCTCGGCAACATCTACTATATGTTCCGGCAACTTCTTCTATATATTTCGAAGACTTTTTGTGCTTTGTTTCCTTTGGCAAAGCGCTTTCGTGCTTGTCTATTTTCTAAAGTATTTACCCACTACAGGCAGACTCTTCAAAGGGAAATCCTTCTTCACGAGATAAGCGGCGAAGATGAGGATGAGCATCGTATTGATGAGGCAAGCGATGCCTGTGGAGAAGTACTTGTTGGCTTCGGTCATTCCCACGAAGAGAACGAGGGCGAGCACTACGTAAATCATGATCTCCTTGACAGGATAGTTGATAGGATATTTCTTCTGTCCTACGAAATAGGAGAGGAGCATTGCCGTTCCATATCCTGCAAAACCTGCCCAGGCGCAAGCAATGTAACCATACTTTGGCACGAAGATAACGTTGATGGCTATCAGTACTGCACAGCCGATGCCAGAGAAGTAAGCACCCCAGATGGTCTTGTCGATGAGCTTGTACCAGAAGCTGAGGTTGAAATAGACTCCCATCATGATTTCTGCCGCCATCACGATAGGCACCACCTTCAAGCCATCCCAGTAGTCATGGCCGATAATGTGGCGCAATACGTCGAGATAACCTACCACAACCAAGAAGGCAAGCAGGGTGAAGATGACAAAGTATTTCATCGCTGAAGCATAGGTCTGACGGTTGTCCTTGTCCTTCGCCTTGCCGAACACGAATGGCTCGTAAGCGTAGCGGAAAGCCTGGGTAATCATCGCCATGATCATTGCAATCTTACTGGCGGCACCGTAGATGCCGAGCTGTGCGTGAGCATCACCCTTCTCGTAGATGTAAGGGAAGAGAATCTTATCGGCAGTCTGGTTCAGAATACCAGCGATACCGAGCACGAGGATAGGCCAACTGTAGCTCATCATCTTCTTGACGAGTACCTTGCACTCGCTCCATGAGCATTTCTCGCCCATGAATCCCTCCTTCAATTCCTTATAGAAGAAGAAGGTGATGGAGGCGGTGCAAACCAAGTTGATGTAGAACGCATAACCCACGTCGTGACCGTCCATGATGACGTAGTAAACGAGGTTGAGGGCGATGTTCAAGCCGATGAAGAGCAACTTGAAGGCAGCGAACTTCAATGGGCGTTTCTTGTATCTCAGATAAGCGAACGGAATGCACTGGAAAGCATCGATTGCCACGGTTACGAACATCGTCCATACGTAGGCTGGATGTTCCGCATAGCCCATCGCATCGCTCAATGGCGTGATGAAGAGGAACACCAAGGCAACGAAAAGCAACGAGGTGAAGCCTACCATGCAGAGCACTGTGTGATAAACCTTTTCGGAGTTTTCGCCCTCTTTGTTGACGAAGCGGAAGAAGG
>DBLF01000012.1 GCA_002297965.1 Candidatus Segatella papionis | reverse complement strand
GGCAGCATGTCTTCGCTGGACTTGCGAGAGATAGAGAAAGGCAAGATAGCCTGTGCCGACAAGCTCTTCGAGCAGTTGTCGGGTTCGGGGATATACTACCACAAGGTGACCAACTACGATGACTTAATGGAATGGGTGAAGTAAGTCTAATAGAAAAAATATTGAAGAATCTTAGATATTCATCAAAAAAAGAAAGAAACGCTTGCATATTCCAACAAATAATCATATCTATGCTGCGGATATTCTATGAAAATCCGCAACGCTATTGAGGATAATCTATGAAAATTCGCAATACAAACATATAACGGCACAAGATATAATAGAACGTAAAAGCATGGAATTCAGCCTTTTACTGAATGCCATGCTTTTTGTTATTATTACTTATAGAGATATTATTACTTGTAAAGATTCTGCGCCAAAGCCTCCAAGCCTTGCTCGCCAGCCAAACCAGGGAATGTACCCTTCATTGCCACGACGAAAGTTGGGGCGTTCTTGCAATTCTCAAGCAAGTTCTGAACCTTCTCCAAATAAGAGATCTGGAAGTCGATGGCATCCTTCTCTGCCAAACCACCATGACCACCCAAGAAGTACTCGGCACCTGTTGCCTTTGCTGCCTTCAAGCCTTCGAGAGCCTGAGCCACAGCTGCTCGGTTAGCCAACTGCAAAGCATTCATGTGAGCCATGGCTGGAGCCCAATGCAAGAGCACGAACTTCTTGCCAATCAAGATATTGGAAGCAGGGAAGTCATTCTTTGGGCCCTGGTTGAATGTGTATTCCACACCATTCAACTTGACGGTATCGCCAAACTTCACTTCCTTCACCTTGCCCGTAGGACGAGCCACCATCTTATCGCCAAAGTTCTGCTGGAAACCTTTCATCATGGCATCATACACACCCTCGTGCATAAACTTAGCCATGCCCTCTGGCTGCATGATGGCATTCTTGCCGGTGGCACCCTCGTGATAATCCACGATGCGGGCATTCACCTTCTTGCCCAACTTCTTGACGTAGGCATCAAACTCCTCGGCACCGCTCTTGAACAAAGGCTCCTCCATGGTGACGAGGTTCTTAGGAGTCTCGATGATGTAGCTGGCATCGCCCATCACATCACCGCTATTGAAGATATGGAGCGTGAAAGCGCTATCCTTCACGGTCTGAAAATTACCCTGTGCATAAGCACCTACTGCCGACAAAACGGCAAACGCTGCAACAATCAAATTCTTTTTCATCTTTTTATATTCTTCTGTTTTTTAATGTTTCCATCTTTCGACGGTGCAAAGGTAATACAAAAATGAGAATCCTACAAGAAGGCACTGAGAGGTAAGATAGTTACCCCGAGGAAACCATTGCTGAATATCAAGAGATAAGAGAAATGAAGTTTAGCAGATTTTAACCATCCGCCCAATAAACGAAAACATTTTTCACAAATTGTGATACTTATATAAACTTCGTTAATATGTTTGCCACGCTCAAACATTCGGAGTAATTTTGCATCGCAATTCAAGAAGAATCGGTAATAAGAGAAATTCAAAATAGTGCAAAAAACAGAAATATGAAGAAAAAAATTGGTGTATTTATCCCTGCGACCTTGGGCATGCTGACAGCCTTCGGTCCGTTCGTTACAGACTTTTATCTACCTGTATTGCCTGAGATGTCGGTGTTTTTCCACACATCGCCCGCCTTGGCTTCGCTCAGCTTGACCTCTGGTATGCTGGGGCTTGCCGTGGGACAGGTTTTCATCGGTCCGCTCACCGACAAGTATGGCAGAAAGAAAATCTTGGTGGGGTCGATGCTGATGTTCGCCATCGCCTCCATCCTCTGTATTATTTCCCCTAACATCTACATTTTCAATCTGATGCGCCTCTTCCAAGGCTTGGCTGGTGCCGGTGGCATCGTCATCTCGAAGAGCATGAGCACGGATATGTTTAGTGGCAAGGAGCTTGCCAACTTCATGGCGATTCTCGGTTCCATCAATGGCATCGCCCCAGTATGTGCGCCTGTGGTGGGAGGACTGATGGCTGGCGTGACCAACTGGCAGGGCGTATTCGGACTCCTGTTGGGCATCGGCATCATCTTGATGGGGTGCAGCATGCGATTGCCGGAAACCTTGACTCCAGAACACAGATTACAGAAGAGCATCATGCAGGTGTATGCCAACCTGTTTAGAGTGTTCCGCAATCGCCTCTTCTCGTTGAGCACACTGGCTGAGATGGCTTGCTTCTTCACCTTCTTCGCCTACATCAGTTCGTCACCATTCATCCTGCAACAGGTATATGGCTTGTCGCCGTTCCATTTCAGCCTTTGCTTTGCGCTGAACGCCCTGACCATCGGCATCGGAGCCGGTATTGGTCCTCAGTTCAAGCACACCAACACGGCGTTGAAGTGCGGTGCCATCGACATGATGATAGCCGCAGTTTGCCTCTCGTTCTGTCTTTTCGTACATGCCCACTTGGTGGTAGTGATGGGGTTCTACATCTATATGATGATTAGTTTCGGACTGATGCAACCTGGGCTTACAGCAACCGCCCTTGATGCCGAGCGTCAGAACGCAGGTGCGGCCAGTGCCATCTTCGGTGCATCAGGCTTCGTGGCAGGAGCCATCTCCAGCCCTATCGTCGGCATTGGCAAGGTGGAGATTACATCGAGCATCGTGATGTTAAGCGGTGCCTTGATTTGTCTTCTCCTCACCCTTCCGCTCTGCAAGACGCTGAAAATGCAGGGGATGAAGAAAGATTTGCGGCATTAATTAAGCAACAATCTAAAGGAGGAAGAAATCATAAGTTCTCATCGAAAAAACAAGAAATAGAGTATTTTCTTCCTCCCTCTATTTTTAGTTGTATTAATCAATAACATTGCCAATCAAACTTCACTCGATCAAAGCGTTTGTTCTTTAAATCTTTACGAGATATATAGAAATAGAGCGTTCCACAATCGCCAAACATCAGTTCGTCAACTTTCTCTGACTCAATAGAGAAGATTTGAAGCAACAACACATTATCATCGAGATTATCGACGATACCGTTTTGAATAATATCGGCATAGCCCAACATGGTTCCGACCACATCCCCACCATCCGTTTCTGGTTGCAATTTCTCCAAAGCCACATCGTATTCTTCTACAGGCTCCATATTATCATGATTAATAGAAGGCAAATTGATATAATCATCATAAGTAGGATAGCTTTTCTTATAAGAAAACTGCAAAGGAACTTCCTTTAGACAACAATCTTCGTCCAATTTGTCTGGATAAGGCATCCGATGCAATTCCGAGTTTGCCGCTTCACTATAAACCACACGAACATTATCGTCCGTTTCTTTCCAATCCTGAACGCTCAACTCATAGAAGAAATACAAATGTCCCATAGTAGGAAGTATATGTTCTTTGTCATAAGGAGCCAAGTCTGAGCAATTAAGCTGGAGCAATAAAGAGAGAGGACGACCATCATCGTCCATAGGCCATTGGAAAGAATTAGGAACGTCTGGGCAACCACCAAATTTAGATTTTCCAAGTTCTAATGGAGCATTCGCAGAATCAGCTAAAGATATTTGTACGGCATCACGTTCGTGTGCCTTAAGTTCTTGGGTAAAGAAACGAACGGTATCTTCATTTAATTCGCAATACTCATCGCATGTATCTTCATTCATCTCAGTTTCCACAAGCATATGATAAGCTTTCCAATAACGAAAATATTGGAAAAGCAAAAGACTTTTACTAATAATAAGAAGCAAAATGAAACTCCACATCCAAGCTGGTGGTGCAAAAAGTCCTAACACCAAAATGATAAAAACAGAAAAAGAAGTACGGAAGTGCATCTCCTTTGGATTGAAGAAAGCCCCCAAAACTCCTAAGGGAGAATACACATACAGCACTCTCTCTTGCATTTCATCCAACCCTGCTTTTTGCGTTTTTCTCTTGCCGTGCCGATAAACACGATAGCAACTATGCAACATTAATGCTATAAAGCCGAGATAGGCTATTTTCATTTTTGCAGCATCTGGACCTTCTGTTACAAAGAACAGAAAAATCGAAGCCACCATTAATAGGATGCAGAACAGCAGGATAACAATTTGCGATTTCTTCATACTCATTATTTTTAGTCAAACCTCATTTCATTACCATTTCTCCCTTACGGTTGAACTTACCGTTATTTTCTCTTCGAGAATTCGTTGTGGCAAAAATACGACTTTATTTTTGATTTGCCAAATATTTGGAACAAATTATTCCAAATATGTCATTTATAAATGTTTGAGTATCCCTTCTTTAGCGAAATTCAGTAATTCGTTTACATGAGATTCGGAATATTCTTCGTAATTTTGCAGCCGATAAAAATAAAAAATCTGATTTGTATGAAAGTAATGTGGATGATAATTTTCTTCGTGTTGCCCATCGTGGGCTTGAGCTATGTGCTTTGGCATATTTGGCAGATGTTGCCTTGGAGCAATCCTTGGCGATGGACTGCCGTGGGCATCGCCCTCGCTTGTTTCC
Source organism: Candidatus Segatella papionis (assembly GCA_002297965.1). Lineage (GTDB taxonomy): Bacteria > Bacteroidota > Bacteroidia > Bacteroidales > Bacteroidaceae > Prevotella > Prevotella papionis. The sequence goes on along the minus strand of DBLF01000012.1, from coordinate 3,863 downwards.
TCACGATGTTCCTCGGATTCTCGGGGGCAATCGAAAGGATGCCGCTCGACGTGGCATCGGTGGTTTATGAGATAGGAAACTCAGCCATCTTCGTGTTGCTCTATCTCGTGATGATATTCCTGGTATTAGACCTCGGAAGAGCCGTGCATCTCATCCCGAAAGCTTGGCTCTTCGGCAATGGATATACTTCATTGGGCGTGTTCGCCGTGATGCTCGCTATATTCGGATATGGAAACGCCCACTATTATAATAAGGTGAGACAACCGCTGGAAATCAAGACCGATAAGGTAATTTCGCTCGAAGAAGACTCGATGGATGCCCAAGGAAACGATTCGATGGAAGATGCCGAAAACGATTCTCTTAGAAGCTTCGGAAAGAAAGTAACCAAGATTGTGCTTCTGAGCGACCTCCACCTCGGTTATCATAATCGACGTTCGGAGTTCAAAAAATGGGTGGACTTGATAAACGCCGAACATCCCGACTTGATATTGATAGGTGGCGACATCATCGACATCAGTGTGCGCCCTCTCTTGGAGGAGAACGTGGCGGAGGAGTTCCATTGCCTGAAAGCCCCTGTATATGCTTGCTTGGGCAATCACGAATACTATAGTGGTGAACCTAAGGCACAGCAGTTCTATCGGGATGCTGGCATCCATTTGCTCCGTGACAGTGTGGCGAAGATTGGCAATATCGCCATCACCGGACGGGATGACCGAAGCAATCCGCATCGCAAGTCAATCGCCGAGATTATCGGGCAAGCTGAGAGAAACAGAAGTTTGACCATGGTTTCGGACAAGAAGAAGCGCAAGGAGTTCACTATCCTCCTCGACCATCAACCTTACCATTTGGAAGAGGCTGAGCAGAACGGCATCGACTTCCAGTTCAGCGGTCATACCCACCACGGGCAAGTGTGGCCTATCTCCTGGATAACCGATGCCATCTACGAGGATGCCTTCGGTCCACTCCGCAAGGGCGATACCCAGTACTACGTCAGTTCGGGCATGGGCATTTGGGGTGGCAAGTTCCGCATCGGCACTCGTTCGGAATACGTGGTGCTGACGTTGCAACATTGATGCATAGTTCCATATAGAACTTGCTTATCTAAGAAGATATGAAAAGAATCTTATCAGACCCTGATTCTAAATGGGTTACGATGTATTTCTCTATCTTTCTAAATAACATAATTACACTTTTCCTATGTTTTTGATGGTGCAAATATACACTTTTCCTATGAAATAGCCAAGAGAAAAATACACTTTTCCGAAAATCATCTATAAAAAAACAGTAATCATAGTGGTAAGCATCACCATGATTGCTGTTTTTGATTGAACTATAATTGTACTTTCAAAGCCTTTCCGCCATATTCCACGGTCTTGCTGGCTTTCATCGGCATGTCGCCCACTCCGCTATCAGCGCCAACCAACACCACACGGAACTTGCGGTTCTGGAGCATACCCTTGAAGCTGCCCTTGCGAGGAGCGATGCTCAGGCTATGGCTTGCCTCATCCCAAGAGAAACAAATCTCCGAGAACTTGCCCTTTTCGTAATTATAGTTGTCGCCCTCGTCCTCATAGAGCGTGAAAGTACCATCGGCTCCTGGATATACACGAATCTCCAATTCATCCCAAGGCTTCTCTGAACTATACTGCACTTCTGGACCGAACGGCAAGATGGTGCCAGCCTTGATGAAGACAGGCATGATGTCGATAGGGCAAAGACGCTGAACGTCCTGTTCGCCCTCGTACACGGCATTGCTCCAAAAATCATACCACTTGTTGCCCTTTGGCAAATAGACATTGACGGGCGCAGATGCCTTCTTGACATCAGGATAGATGGTGTGTCCCTTCTTCTCGCTATCCTTCCAGGTGTACATCGGGTCGGTGATAGGCTTCACCAAGATGTTGCGACCAAAGAGATACTCATCGTTCAGGCGAGATGCCTTCTTGTCGCTGGCATAGTCCATCACCAAGGCACGCATCATGCTACCACTGTTCTGCACACAGTCGCCTGCCGCACTATATATATAAGGTAAGAGACGATAACGCAACTTGATGGCTTTGACGATGGCATCGTAAGCCCAGTCGCCCTGCTTGCCAAACTCATACAGCTCGCTCACCATAGGCGAAGAACAGTGGTTGCGCATCAATGGCATGAAGGTTCCCCACTGCATCCAGCGGATCTGCAACTCCTGGAGGGCTGGGTTCTTAGGACTCTGCTCAAACTCCCAGTAGAAGAAACCACCCAGGTCGGTATTCCAGAACGGGATGCCGCAAAGGGTATAGTTCAAGCCCGATGGCACCTGCGTCTTCATTTCCTTCCAAGAGGCGGTTACATCGCCACTCCATGAGAACGAGCCGTAATGCTGGAGACCGAAGCTTCCACTACGAGTCATCTGCAAGGCACGCTTGTCATTGCCATTCTTCATGGCACGCTGATGTTCATAGATGCTCTTGTTGTGGAGCAATGGGAAGGCATTCTTCACGCTGAGCCATGAGCCATCGTAAGTCTGATAGTCAGAATCGCCAGGCTTCTCGAAGTGGTCTGGTTCGGTGGAATCGGTCCACCAAGCGTCGAATCCCATGTTATAGAGATTCGTTAGATACTTCCAGTAGATGTCGCGGGTCTTCGGATTGAACACATCGTATGGCATCACGCCGTTGTTTCTTGGCCAAGTGTCGAATGGCAAGAGGGCATTGATTTTCTTCAATTCCCGATACTGGTCGGTCCAAGGTCCGAAGTTCGCCCAGATGGAAATCATCAGGTGGGCATTGTTCTTGTGGACATACTTCACCATCTCCTCCGGACTCTTCAGTCGAGGCTCGCCCTGCGCCTTCATCTTCTTCATATCGTTGGGCAGATACTTGGCATAGGCAGGATCACCCACCTTATTAATATAGTAAGGGTTTTGGAATTTCATCGCATTCCAGTTGGAGTCACATCCCCAGTACTGCCAGTCCTGCACGATGGCGTCGGTAGGAATCTTCAGCTCGCGATACTTATCCAATACGCCAGCCAACTCATCGCTGGTCTTATAGCGCTCACGGCATTGCCAGAAGCCCATCGCCCACTTCGGGAACATGGTTGCCTGTCCCGTCAGCTCTCGGATGCTGGCGATGACTCCGTCCTGCGTGCCGTCCTTGTACATGAAGTAATAGTCGGCGCAAGTGCCTACCTCGCTGGTGAAGGAAGTACGTTCAGAATCATTGAAGTAAGTCTTGCCGGCATTGTCCCAATAGAGTCCATAGCCCTTCTCGCTGGTAAAGTAAGGAATGGCGATATAGGTGTTGTGGTTCCAAAGTTCGATGTTCTTTCTGCCACGCTGGTTCATATAGCTGTCGTGCAACTGTCCCAAGCCATAGATAGCCTCATCGTCGGCAAGCTGGAAGTTTTGCGTGATGCGATACTTGCCCTTGTTGGCATCGTCCTTACGAGCTTCGAGGCGGGTATTGACATCGGTGAGCAAAGACTTGCCGTCGTTGGAGAGAAAGCGAATCTCACCCGTCTTTTGGTTCAGCGAGACGGTAATAAATGTTGACTTCATCGTCACGATGTCGCCTTTCTCCTGCACGGAGATATTCTTCAGATGCTGAAGCTTCAAGATGACGGAGTAACTCTTCTTCTGAACGGAAGAGGCATTGCCCGAGGCATCACTCTTCACGATGCGAACGATGGAAGGAGAATAGAACTCGACGGTTACCATTTGGTTAGCCACCTGTCGGGTGATGGAACTTGGAGAGCCAGCCTTCGAAGCTGTCACTACCTTTGCACTCTTGGCATAGGATTCGCAAGGAACGCCCATTGCCACAACGCCCAAAAGGGCGATAAGGGATAAATTCTTTATCATACCTTTCCTCTTATGATTG
>DBLF01000068.1 GCA_002297965.1 Candidatus Segatella papionis | reverse complement strand
GCAGCACCCATCTCCTTGGTCTGAGGGTCACGCTTCAAGGCACTGTTGCAGAGCGCAGAGGTATCACCGATAGTCTCAGTGGCAGAAACGAGATAGACCGCCACCACCGAGAGGATGGCACCAATATTGAATTCCGGAGTAAAAGGAAGAAGTTTTGGCAAGGCAATGATTGAAAGGTTAGAAAGTCCACTAAAATCAATCATTCCCATGAAGAGAGCCAAGATATAACCCACGACAAGACCTATGAGCACGGAAAGAGAACGAAGGAAGCCCTTGGCAAAAATCTGACAAAGAAGACAAGCGAGCAAGGTAACGGAACCCACAATCCAATTGTTCATGCTACCGAAGTCGGCAGCACCCTGACCGCCAGCAAAAGAGTTGGCGCCAACAGGAAGAAGCGAGAAACCGATGGCTGTAACCACAGTGGCTGCCACAACAGGCGGAATGAGCTTAATCCAGTACTTGGCAAAAAGGCCAAGCGTACCCTCCACAAGACCACCAATGATGACCGCCCCGATGAGCGTGCCCATGCCATGAGTGCCAGCGATGCCGATGGCGAGCGAGAGGAAGGTGAAGGAGATTCCCATCACGATAGGCAGACGAGAGCCAATGCGCCATACAGGATAAAGTTGCACGAGCGTACCGATACCGGCGATGACCATACAGTTCTGGATGAGCACAGCGCTAACCGAACTATCCAACCCGATGGCTCCTGCCAAGATCATGATTGGCGCAATATTGCTAACAAACATGGCTAGCACATGTTGAAGACCAAATGGGAGTGCTTTACCGACGGGCACCCTACCGTCTAGTTTGTAGAGATTCTCTATTGACTGTTCCATGACGAGTGTAAAATTATAGAATTTCTGAATAATGCGGCAAAAGTACAAAGAAAATCTGAAAAAGGAAAATAATTCTTAAGAAAGTAGTCACTTTGATGTCGTATTTTTAGTATTCTCTAAATATTTTGGCGATATTCTTGAAATTTCTAAAAAAGTTTCTATATTTCCTTTGATTTGTCTGCAATTTGCAGTACTTTTGCAGTGGCACTGAAAACAGAACTAAGTTCATCTCTCATTGGGAGTGAGAAAGGACGATTTCTATCTCTCGGCTAGAGAAAGAAGAAGTACCATCTTTCATTTAATAAGAAAAAAACAATTAAAACAAAAAGACAATGGAAAATCCATATATCAAGCAGTTTCCCGACCTGATGTCGGGCAAGAAGATTATGTATGTTCACGGTTTCCTCTCCTCAGGCCAAAGCGGTACAGTTAAGATGTTGCAGGAATTGATGCCTAACGCCCAGCTCGTGGCAGAAGACATCCCTGTGCATCCCGAGGAGGCTGTGGAAATGTTGCACAACTGGGTGGAGGCAGAGAAGCCAGACCTCATCATCGGAACCTCAATGGGCGGCATGTACACGGAGATGCTCAAAGGCTACGACCGCATCCTCGTGAACCCTGCCTTCGAGATGGGCAGCACGATGAGCAGCATGACCGGCAAGCAGGAGTTTCAGAACCCTCGCAAGGATGGAGTGAACGAGTTGATGGTTACCAAGGGACTCATCAAGGAATATCGCGACATTACGGAGCGATGCTTCCAAGACATTACCCCAGAAGAACAACAGCGAGTATATGGCCTCTTCGGCGACAAGGACCCAGTGGTGCATACCTTCGACCTCTTCCATGAGCACTACCCTAACGCCATCCGCTTCCATGGCGAGCATCGCCTCATCGACAAGGTCGCCTTCCACTATCTCTCGCCTGTCATCCGCTGGATAGACGACAAGCAGAACGGCAAGGAGCGCCCTATCGTCTATATTGACTTCGACTGCCTGCACGACAGCTACATGAAGGCGACTAGCTCGATGCACAAGGCTTACGAGATGCTGATAGAATATTATAATGTATATATTGTAGCCCAAGCGCCTACCAACGACCACGAGTACATGGCGAAGGTACAGGACTGGGTGGAGGAATACCTCTCTACCCCAGCCTACAACCACATCATCTTCTGCAACCAGAAGAATCTCTTGTATGGCGATTACTTCATCGACCCACATCCATGCGAGGAGTTCATGGGAACTAGCCTGGAGTATGGTAGCGATGAGTTTAAGACCTTCGAGGAAATCATTACTTTCTTCGAAAGACTTGGAGGACAATAACTGAATATCGTACCAAACCATCATAACAGAAAAGACGGAGTAAATCAATACTTCGTCTTTTCTGTATTCTCTTCCCACATACGGAAAGCGCCAAGCGCCTCATCACGCAGCAGCATCACCATCGGTTTCTTTCTATACTCTATCTTCCTGTCTATTTCCTCATAGATAAATTCATCGTCGAAACCTATCTTCGCCGCATCCTTGCGATCATTGCCGTAATAGATTCGGTCGAGATGAGCCCAATAGATGGCACCCAAGCACATCGGACATGGCTCACAGGAGGTATAAATCTCACAACCTTCGAGATTAAAGGTCTTCAACTTGCGGCAAGCCTGTCGGATGGTATTCACCTCGGCATGAGCCGTAGGGTCTTTGTCGATGGTCACACTGTTGGAAGCCTCAGCAATGATGATGCCATCCTTGGCGATGACAGCCCCGAAAGGGCCACCGCCATTCTTTACGCTATTCTCGGAGAGTTCTATGGCTCTGCGCATTAATTCTTCCTTAGTCATATTATTCGTCTTTTTTGATTAATAATGTGTTATCAAATCATTTCATCTCAAAATGGGGCTACAAATATACGAAAAAGAACCGATACCACAAGCATTTCTTCACATTTATTTTGCATTGTCTTCAAATTATGCTAACTTTGCACTTATGAATCAGAACAACATATCAGCCACAGAACTTTTCCAGCGTGTCAGGGAACTCTTGATGCGCCCCGACTTGGAGCCGAGAACCCGCAACAAGATGATGCACGACACGCTCATCCTCTGTTGCCACGAGGGAGTGAAGGATACCAAGCAAGCCTTCGGTAACCTTTTCTCACAGGTAGATTACCTCTGCAAGGCTCGTGGCATCAAGGTGGGCGATAAAATCGACATCCAAACCATGCGCCGCCATAGCAACTCACAGGAGCCCCTTTCAAGCGAAGACCTGAAATACGACGCACGAGCCTTGGCGGTTTTCATCTCCGCTGTGTTCGAGGTGGATGTGCCTCACGAACTCAACGTGCTCATCCCCCACCACAACCGCCCTTATCAAAAGGGATTGGAAATCAACAATCGTCGCATCCGTTGCATCGTGAAGAACTGGGACGGCGACTTCATCCGTGTGGATATAGACCAAGATGCCGACGAGGAGGAATATCTCGTGCGACTGAAAGATGAAGAGAACCATATCGACCATACTTATCTTTGGGACTTACTGAAGGAAGGGATGCAGCTCAACCTGCTCGATTGTCAGGTGAAGCAACCCATCATCACACCCCGACTCATCGTAGTGGAGCCCGATTATCTGGTAGATATCAGTAGCATAGCCACTTGCTTCACTGCCTTCGGTCATCATCCCCTGCTCTATCTGCTGAACATGATGAAGCCTCGTGCCAACACGCAAGCCACCCTGCTCGGTAACTTTGCGGGAGCGGCACTCGACGACATCATCAACAGCCATGGCAAGTACCAAGTAAACAATACGGTGAAATCGAACTTCCGGGAGAAAGCCCTGGAGTTTTGCACCTGCCCTTGGTTTGATGCCAAGAAATTCTATACCGATGCCAACCTGCAAGCCTTCAACCTACAACAAGTTGTGGATATTCTCTTTCCTCGCACAGCCTCACAAGCCAAGATGAGTGCCTTCCGTGGCGAAAGCCTCTACGACAGGAAGAAAGCCATCTTGGAGCCTTCGTTCGTTTGCGAGGCACTGGGCATACAAGGACGTGTCGATTTGATGACCACCGACTGCAAGCTCTTGGTGGAGCAGAAATCGGGCAGGAACATGAACATCGAGACCCATCAGATGGACCCAAGCTATCATAGTTATCAGTTGGAGCCTCACTATGTGCAGCTCCTGCTCTACTATGGTGTATTGCAGCACAACTTCAAGTTGAGCAACGACCGGGTGAACATCCGTTTGCTCTACTCCAAGTACCAGCCGCAAGACGGATTGATGGTAGTGGCTTATTATCGCAAGCTATTCCAAGAGGCAATCGAATATCGCAACCAGCTCGTCGCCGCCTCCTTTGAAATCGCCAAGGAAGGCTTCGAGCATACACTGAACGAGTTTACACCCGATGTACTCAACGTGGCAGGAACACAGGATTTCTTCTACAACAAGTATCTGAAGCCTCAGCTCGCAGCCATCACCGACCCACTCCATGCGTTATCACCACTGGAAGAAGCTTACTTCTGCCGCATGATGACCTTTGTATTGCGAGAGCAGATGATCAGCAAGGTGGGAGCACAGGAAGGCACCAACACATCGAGCAGCGACCTTTGGACGATGCCACTCGCAGAGAAGAAGGATGC
>DBLF01000048.1:112431-134852 GCA_002297965.1 Candidatus Segatella papionis | reverse complement strand
ATGGTTCATGGTGAGGGTCAAGTCGCCCACACCTGCCTTGGTGGTAGAACTAGCATCGTTCTTCTGAGTACCATCGAGATTACACCAGTCGAAAGCGCCATCATCCTCAGCGAGCTTGTAAGTCACTACGTTCTGAGTCTTTGGCTCCACGAAATCTCTCCAGTCGTCCTGCAAGGTAGGAGTAACCTCGCCTGTGCTAACGGTAGGAGTCCAGTTGTTGCGGTAGTCCTCAGAGATGAAATTGTAAACCAACAAGCAAGGACCCTCAGTAGAATTGTCACGAAGGACACCCAACTGCAGGTGGTCCTCAGTCAAGGAGAGCACTTTCATGCTAGACCAGTTGGTAACGAGTGCATCATGGTCTGGGTCGTGAAGCAAGGCTGCATCCGTCATCTTGATGGTGTGATTGTCGGTATCGAGCATAAAGGTACCCTTAGACACCTTATTATTATGTGCATCATATACCTCCACATTGGCGCCATTGTTGAGGTCGAAGTCCATGTAACCCCAGTCGTAAGCACCTGTAGAAGGGAACATCCAGCTACCATTGCCAGCGAAATCGGCTGTCCAGCTCCAAGAATCGCCCGAAATGGTCTCACCATTGGTAACGCTCTCCCAGCAATCGTCTGTACCATAGAAATAGAGAGGACCTACGAAGTAACGGCAAACAGCCTTGGAATCGAGGTCGATGTACCATCTCTTCTTGGAACCTACACCACCCGTGATGTACTTCCAGAGAGGGTCGTTGACGAAATCAGCGCAGAAGTTGTCAACGGTGAAGGTAGTGGAATCGCCATAGACGATGCCACCACGGCTTTCCACACCCATTCGGCAAGCATAAGTGCCGGCGAATGGAATCTTCAAGGTTACCTCAGAACCTTGCACACGACCTTGAGGCTCATCCCAAAGCACCTGATAGCTGCTAGGGAGAAGACTCTTCAGGGTCACAATGTTAGGGTTGGACTCATCATGGGTGATAGTAAAGCCCTTGCCCTCATTGAGGTCAGCTTTTGTCAAGCCTGTATCGCCTAAGCTGTAGTCGTCAGGCGAACAAGCCGCCATTCCGAAGCAAATGGTCAAGGCTGCCAAAACTGAATATATCTTATGAAATAGTTTCATATCATTCTTTGTTTTATAAGTTATAAATTACCATCCAGGATTCTGGGTGAGATAGTCGGTACCCATCAAGGTAATCTGGTTAGATGGCTTGCGCATCAATCCCTTTGTGCTCAAGAACTTGCTGGTATCGAAAGTCATATAAGCCTCGTTACCGCCATTGCTGATTTGCACACCATCCTGCTTGCCAAGGAGCTGGGCTGTGCCCTCAAGACCCTTGAATCGAAGCATATCCCAGTAACGCTCACCCTCGAAGGCGAACTCCAAGCGGCGCTCCTCGAAGACGGCTTCCTTAGACAATACCTTGCGATGGTTCTCGTCGCCGAAGGCACGGTCGCGAACCAAGTCGAAGTCGTGCTGGGCATTGGTACATCCCATCTCGGCTGCCATCAACAAGACATCGGCGTAACGCATGATGGTGTAGTCCTGGCTCTCCTTGTACTGCCAGTCGGCACCGGCACCAGGGTTCTCGACTTCAATCCAACGAGTTCCGTCGTCAAAGCCCTGTGCTGAATACTTCTTGATGGAATAACCGGTGTATTCACGCCAGTCGTTACCGGTATTGAACTTATCTGAGCCTGCGATGCCTTCCTTAGTGATGTTGATGATAGAAGCATCACGACGGGTATCGCCCTCTACATAAGACGAGTACAACTGAGGGTTGACCGTGCAGACGCCCCAACCACAAGCGTAAGGAGCGATGCTGGTGTTACGCATGGAAACCAAGGCGATGGTACCATTCTGGTTGGTGCCCTGAGAGAGGTTGGAGTCGAACTTCAAGTTGAAGAGGGTCTCGGAGTTGCTCTCGCCTGCGTAATCATCGGTTGCCCAAGCATGGCTACCGTCGGCTGCAGCCTTGCGGGAAGCTGCTGGCCAAAGATCGGCGAACTTGTCAACGAGCTTGAAGTTACCATTGTTGATGATGTCCTCCAAGTCTGCCTTCACCTCGGCCTCGGTAACAGCCTGGAGCTGCTGACCATAATAGCCAGTGTAGAACAAATAGACACGAGCCAAGAGAGCCTTAGCTGCCCACTCTGAAATCAAACCATTGTTGGTTGACTTCCAAACGGTCTCATCGTATGGACCAAACTTGATGGAGTTAGCAGCATCCTTCAAGTCGGTGGCAATCTGCTCATAGATGTCGGCCACAGGACTCTGCTTTACCTTGGCAACAGATGTCTCTGTCAACAAAGGCACCTCGCCATAGAGGCGAGTCAAGTCGAAATAGCAAAGGGCACGTACAGCCTTAGCCTGACCGATGACATTATTCTTCTGCGCATCATCAGTCCATCCCACTGTCTCAGCACTCTGGATGAGAGAGTTGCAACGGTTGATGCAAGCGTAGTAAGCCTTCCAGCGAGACTCCATCAAATCGGAGCTAGCCACATAACCTTTATCAAAATTATCGATGGCAAGGAAGTTGGTGTTATCACCCGTACCTCCACCAGCGAAGCAATCATCCGACATCAGGTCGGAAGCAATCTGGAAGTTGGCACCATCGTAGCAATAAGCCTGCTGATAGCCATCATAGCATCCGTTGAGTTCCAGCTCCGCATCGGCACCCGACATAGATACACCTGCTGCCAAGCTCCCCTTAGGAGTGGTATTCAGGTAGTCATCGCCACATGAAGCAAGGGAAAGGAGACCCAATCCAGCAAACAATGCGTTAATATATATCTTCTTCATAAGAATAAGCGATTTTAGAATTTAACATTTAATCCAACGAGGAATGTGCGTGGACGTGGATAAGAACCGAAGTCCATGCCTGATACCCAAGACTGGAAACCATAACCTACCTCTGGGTCCATGCCGTCGTACTTGGTGAAGCAGAAGAGGTTCTGTGCCTGTACATAGAGACGGCACTGTGACAACCAGCTCTGGTGAATCAATGGCGCGAAGTCGTAACCGAGGGTTACATTGCTCAAGCGGAGATAGTCACCCTTCTGGAGGAAGTTGTCGGAGAACTCATAGTTCATGCTTGCCTTAGAAGAGATACGTGGCACCTTGTTGGATGTGCCCTCACCTGTCCAGCGAGCGAGAACGGCTGTGGTCCAGTTGTTCTGATAGCTGGTATAGTTACGGTAGCACTGGAGAATCTGGAAACCTGTGGCACCGGCAAACTGTGCGTTGAAATCGAAGTGCTTGTAGTTGAAACCGAGGTTGAAACCAAAGGTGAACTTAGGTACACCATTGCCGAGGTCAACCTTATCGTCATCGTTGATGACGCCATCGTGGTTCATATCCACATATTTCACATCACCAGGCTTTACGTCAGACTGGAGCACGCCGTTGCCAGCCTCTATCCATTCGTTGATTTCCTGTTGGTTCTGGAAAAGACCATCTGTCTTGTAGCCCCAGAAGTAACCCATGGTGTGACCTGTCTGGGCACGGAAGATTTCGGTGTTATCGTCAGAGAGAATCTGACCACTACCGTGGATGATGCCATCTACTGTAGGGATGGATGTTACCTCATTCTTGTTATAGGCTCCGTTTACACCGATGGTGTAATTGAAGTCCTTGCCAATCTTGTCGTTCCAAGTCAAGTTGAACTCGAAACCAGAGTTGCGTACATCACCACCATTGATCAATGCCTCAGAGAAACCTGTGGTAGCGTAAGTTGGAGAGCTTACCAACCAGTCCTTGGTGGTCTTGATGTAGTAATCGAGGTTGATGTTCAAGTTTCTAAGCAAGCGAGCATCGATACCGACGTTGAACTGCTCTGAAGTCTCCCAAGTCAAATCTGGGTTGGCAACACGTGTAGGATAGAAACCATACTTGTTGGTGTTGCTACCATAATTATAATATACATCATTGCCAAGAGTAGCGAGATACTGGAAGCAAGAGATGTTCTGGTTACCTACCTGACCCCAAGAAAGACGAAGCTTCAAGAAGTCGAGTGTGTTGGCCAATGGCTGGAAGAACTTCTCGTTGCTTACTGTCCAACCAGCAGATACAGAAGGGAACCAACCGAAACGATGACCCTCGGCGAAACGAGAGCTACCATCGCAACGCAAGGTAGCGTTCACCATATAGGTATCTTTCCAGCTCCAGCCCAAACGACCGAAGTAAGAAATGGTACGGGTAGGATCATTGCTGATACCTGTAGCCTTATCCTTGGTGTCATTGGCATTGCTGAGGAAAGCCTTGTCCCAAGAGTCGAAGCCCTCTTTCATGTTCTGGTTGGCAGCTGCCATCCACTGACCGTCGTAGCGAGAAGCCTCTGTACCGAGGAGAGCATTGAAGGAATGATCCTTGATGTTCCAGTTGTATGACAAGGTGTTGGTCCATGTCAATGTATAGCCATCGCTTGTGTTCTGAGAAATCTCAGACATATAATGGTCTGTATATTGGTCGAAACGATACTTAGGAGTATAGTAGCGACCATCGTAGTTATTGTAAGAGATACCGAATACAGAACGGAACACGAGGTTCTTGATAGGCTGGACGTTGACATAGGCATTGGCATCCACCATCCAGGTGTGCTGACGATTCTTGTTGAGCATCAATGAGCCCACTGGGTTGCCACCAGTACCGGTGTTCCAATCAGAATAATTCGTATCGAAGTAACCTGTGCCATAGTTATCCTTGCCATAGATAGGGTTAACAGGATATGCAGACAAAGCGCCACGGAGGGCACTGCCAGAATACATTACGTTGCCACCGCCATCGCTAAGGTCGTTGACACCGTTTACACGCTTGTGAATCAAACTAACATGCTCACCTACGGTGATGATGTCCTTGTAGAGCTTGTGCTCGCTGTTGATGCGGAAGTTGTAGCGGTTCATATCGCTCACACCCTTACCGCCAATCAAACCTTCCTGGTAGAGGTAACCGAGAGACATGGCATAAGTGGATGTCTTACTACCACCGGTGATACCGAGGTTGTAGCTCTGGATAGAGGCATTGTCCTTGATAATGGCATCAAACCAGTCTGTATCTACGCCTTTGGTACTTGTCATGGCATCCCAGTTGTTCACTGCACCTGTGCCCATGTTGAGGTTATACTCATCCATGATGGTCTTATACTCCTGAGCATTCAAAAGCTTAGGCGCACGAGCCACATTCTGGATACCGATGTAAGAATCGAAGGAAACCTTGGCAGAGCCTTCCTTACCGCTCTTGGTGGTAATCAAAACCACACCGTTGGCAGCCTGCGCACCATAGATGGCAGCAGAAGCCGCATCCTTCAATACATCGATGCTCTCGATGTCGGCTGGGTTGAGGGTAGAGATGTCGCCACCCACACCATCAATCAAATAAAGAGGAGAACTGCTACCAGTAGTACCCAAACCACGAATGTTGACCTTCATGCTAGCACCTGGCTGACCAGAAGTAGTGGTGATGTTGACACCGGCGGTCTGTCCTTGCAAGGCTTGCAGAGGGCTAGTAGTGTTCATCTTGGCGATGTCGTCACCCTTCACCTGGGTAGTGGCACCAGTGAGAAGCTTTTTCTTCTGCACACCATAGCCGACAACCACCACCTCGTCGAGAGAATGCTTATCCTCCTGAAGGGTAACATTGACGGTAGGTCCGTTGACCTTGATCTTTTGGGAAATGAATCCCAAGTACGAAACTTCGAGCGTCTGTCCGTTCTTTGCCTCGATGGAAAAATGACCATCCAAGTCGGTAACCGCACCTATCTTTGTACCCTGTACCATGACACTAGCGCCTATCAAAGGCTCGTTGTCACTACCAGAGATGATAGTACCTGTAACCGTCTGGGCATTGAGGACACCTGCTCCGATTCCTAACATTGCCTGGAAAGCCAACAGAATGGCCACCAAGGCAACCTTGCAGAGCATACGGCTCTGAGTGAAATTCTGAGATGTTTTACTCATAATTACCTTAGGTTTGTTAAAATTAATAATTCTAGGTTATATACTACATTATTATAATATATGCCGTGTTTAGTTTGTTACGGTTGCAAAATTAATCATATTATGCTTCTCCTATATGCTACAACCGTAAACTATGGGTGCATACGATGTTAAATGTTACGCAATATACACCATTTACATACATCAATATCGGAAAAATATAGTATCTTTGCAACGACATTTAAAGAATACAAAACAAATCATAATGTATATGACGAGGACAAACTTAGCAACCGTAGGCATCAAGAGGGCTTTCATTCTTTTGATGCAAACCTTATGCTGCCTAAACCTGATGGCTTCAGAATATGAATTCCGCAGCCTCAACATCAACGATGGTCTAGCTGGAAGCCGGGTAAACTGCATCACGAAAGACAAGAGCGGCTACCTCTGGTTTGGTACCGACGCCGGACTCAGCCGATTCGATGGCTTCAGGTTCAGAAACTTCTATTGCAGTACCACCGACAAGACTTCTCTGCTCAACAACCAGGTTACCGACATCCAGATGGACGGCAAGGGTTACTTGTGGATACAGACCGCCGCTGGTTATACCATCTACGATCCGCTAACGGAACATTTCATCAGAGAGATTCCTGAATGGATGAAGAAATGCGGACTCAAGAAGTTTCCAGACGAGATTTACATCGACCACCAACAGAACATGTGGATGGCGGTGAAGGGAACAGGATGCTATTACCACAATTTCCAAACAGAAAGAAACACCTTCTTCAAGTTTGGAAAAAAGAAAGGAGAAATACCTTACGGGGAAATCAATACATTCACGGAACGAGGAAAGTCGTTGGTGGTCTCCTACAACAATGGTACGCTGATGCGACTCGATGCCCAGAAGCATCAAGTGGTATGGATCAATCGCAGCCTACCTAGAGAAACCCTCAGCTATCAATATTATCGCACGTTCATAGACCGCCAATATAACTACTGGGTTACCAACAGCAGCAATCACACCTATATATATAATACGAAGGCACGCCGCTGGTTTAGTGGCACGAAAAGCTACTTCCAATTCTTGGGAATCACAGCCCCTGTCAGCGACTTCCTGATACGCGACATGAAAGAAGACGGGCAAGGAAGGCTCTGGATAGCCACTGAGCACGACGGCTTGTACATTGTAGATACCCAGAAGAGAACCTTCGAACACATCTTGGCGAACAGCAACAACCCCAACACCATACCCGACAATACATTGGAGCGCATCTATATAGATAAGAGTGGAGCCATCTGGGTGGGAACCTACAAAAACGGCGCTGCCTACTACTCCCCTACCCTCTCCCTCTATTCCACCTTGCCCATAGGCGATATTTGCACGATGACGGAAGATGCGGAAGGGAACTACTGGCTTGGCACCAACGACAATGGCATCATCTGCTACAATCCTACCACACAAAGCCAACGTCATTACGATGCCAGCCAAGCACGACTGAGTAGCAATGTCATCGTGAGCAGCTTGCGTGCTAAGGACGGAACACTCTGGTTTGGCTCATATAATGGTGGACTGACGCATTGGGCAAACGGCACCTTCACCGCTAGCTACACCAAAGGGAAAGACAACAAGGGACTGATAAACAACAGTGTATGGGCATTGGCTGAAGACAAGCAGGGACGCATCATCATTGGCACCCTAGGTTCGGGCATACAAATTCTCTTGCCAGCCACCCAAAAGTTTGTCAATATCAATTCCCTCAATTCAGCGCTTCCTTCAGACTACATCGCCTCTGTATGCATAGACAAGAAGGGAAGAATCGTCGTGGGACATTCGCAAGGTATTTCCTTCATAGACCCTAAGACCTTAAAAGTCACAAACTTTACAAAGACAGCCAAAGAAGAGACCTTTTCGAGTCCAATGGTTACGCAAGTGTTGGTGGATAGCAGAGGATTGCTTTGGTGCGCCACCATGTCGGGCATAGACATCTACGATGCAAATGCTGACAAGATGTATCACCTATACGAGACCCCCATGATGGCATGTGCACTGCAAGAAGACAAGGAAGGCAGCGTATGGGCTACCCTAGCCCGCAGCATGGTGAGAGTGAAAGTAAAGGACGATGGGAATGAAAAGACCTTCTTCCTGACCAACTACGACCAACTGGACGGTCTGCAAAAGCGAAACTTCAACTTCAGAAGCATCATGCTCGACCACCAAGGGAACATCGTGGCGGGCGGACAAGACGGCATCAATGTGCTGCCCAAAAACAAAGTGACGAAAGCCTCCACTCATGCCAAGGCGATGTTTAGCGGCATCGTCTTGTTCGACCATCTGCTCTCTGTGGGAGAGAAATTCCACGACCGCATCGTTCTGAACGAAGCTGTGGATGAAAGCCGAAAATTGGTACTCAACTATTCGGAGAACGCTTTCTCCGTGCTCCTGGCATCCAACTTGGTGGAACTGCCTGCCAAGAGCCGTTTTATGTATCGTCTGCTGGGATTCAACGACAAAGATTGGTTGATGACCATGGAATCACAACCGAGCATCACATACACCAATCTGAGTCCGGGCACTTATACCTTGCAAGTGAAAGTAGTCAACAGAGACGGCAGTATCAGTCAGGAAGTCAGCGAGTTAGAGATTATCATCCGTCCTCCGTTCTGGCTTTCTTGGTGGGCCATCATCCTTTATCTCCTGGCATTAGCAGGAATATTGTGGCTGGTTTGGTATTTCGGATTCTATCGCAAGATGGAACAACTGAAAGTGCAACACCAATTGGACGAGGCTGAGCACAAACACCAACTAGACGAGGCAAAACTCTCGTTCTATGCAGAAGTGAGCCACGACCTGCGCACCCCATTGGCATTGGTTATCTCTCCCGTCAAGGTAATGCTCGACAAAGAAAGCGACCCATCCAAAGCCAACTCCCTGCAGCTCATCTACCGTAACGCCAAGCGATTGCTCGACTTGGTGAACAAGACGCTCGACCTCCACATGATAGAGAGCATGAAGAGCATGATGAACGGAAAAACTACGGGGAACATCTCAGACCCAACGATGGAAGGTGACACCAAGGAAAACCTCTCCAAGCTCTTGGGACAGATGAACAGCAAGTTGAAAGAAGGAGCATACGAAGTACTGGTAGTGGATGACAGCGAAGACTTCCTCACCTTTATGACAGAAGCCCTCTCAGACACTTACAAGGTAGTAACGGCGAAGAATGGCAAGGAAGCCTTGCACCAGATAGCGCAACACAAGCCAGACATCATCCTATCAGACGTGATGATGCCAGAAATGGACGGCAATGAACTCTGCCGAAAAGTAAGGGAGAACCCGAAGACCGAACGCATCCCATTCGTGATGCTGACGGCGCGCCTCTCCACGGAAGCGAGAATAGAGGGAATGACCAGTGGTGCAGACGATTACATCACCAAACCATTCAATTTCGACTTGCTCAACTTGCGCATATACAACCTCATCAAATGGCGACACGCCACACCGATAGGCAAGAAGATAGAGCCAGAAATCAAGCAAGTGGAAGTGACCTCTGTGGATGAACGCTTGGTAAAAGAGGCGACAACCTACGTAGAGGAGAACCTCGACAACACAGACCTCTCGGTAGAAATGATGAGCAGCCACCTAGGTATGTCGCGAGTGAACCTCTACAAGCGAATGCTATCCGTGACAGGCAATACTCCTTCGGAATTCATCCGCAACATCCGTCTTCGCCATGCAGAGGCTCTTCTGAGAGAAGGAAAATATAATGTAAGCGAAGTGGCATACATGGTAGGCTTCAACAACCCTAGGTATTTCTCCAAATACTTTGCCGAAGCCTACGGCATGTATCCATCGCAATATAAAAACACTACGACAAATGATACAGAATCAGCCCCTGCATAGGGGCTTTCAGTATCTTTGTGATTTTAAGATGATGCTCATCCTCCATCACATTCCTCAATGGCGACTCGAAGTAATGGGCTATGCTCCCCACAAAACCTAGCGTCGGCATATTCTCGCCCAAAGACGAATCCCAAGCTTTCACACCTGGCTCCAACTGGCTAATATCCTCAAGACTTGCCTTGACATACTTGAGATAAGGAACAAGATTATTTTGATAAAAATTATTGAAGTTGCCCAGTACGATGCGATAAAGTTCCATCGCCTCGTTCAGTTCATCAGTACCATTCTCATATTTCTCACCTTCAGAAATTTGCTGGGAAATAAAAGGACAGATGGAAGCTAGGAAGCGATTTGCCAATGGCTCCCGATACACTTTATTGATTATGGCAGGATAGTCCAGCCCAGCCCAAGCCAAATACTTATTTTTAAGGGAAGTAGGCAACGCCCCCTTCAAAATACCATTCAAGAAGAGCTTGCCCAGTACGGCACCACTCCCCTCATCGCCAAGGATGTATCCCAACGGTGGTGTATTCATCACAATATGCTCCCCATCGTAAAGGCAGCTATTGGCACCCGTTCCCAGGATGCAAGCGATGCCAGGTTTCTTGCCAAAGAGAGCCCTTGCCGCTCCCAGCATATCGCTCTCCGCATCCACCTTCGCACCAGGGAAAGCCTGCTGCAACAATGATTTCATTCGAGGCTTCATCGCCTCGGTTACGCCGCTGCCATAAAAATAAATTTCAGTGGGCTGCTCAGGAAGGATTAGCTCAGATTTCAACACACGAAGAACTTCTTCATCTTGCATGTGAACAGGGCTGATGCCTTGCGTCTTACAAGTCATCACTACATTGCCTTGCTCATCCACCAAAGACCAATCGGTCTTGGTACTGCCGCTGTCTGCTATGAGTTTTTTCATATCCATCGTATTAAAAATATATTCTACACAATACTGCTTTTTATCCTATGATGCTGCAAATGTAAGCATTTTCCCGCAAATATCAGAAGGATAAAGAAAAAAACAAAGAATAATATGTTGAATAATATAAAAAAGAGGCTTGAAACTTTGCTTTTTCACGAATTATTAATAACTTTGCACTCAAATTGAATCAATATGAAGAAGAAACTATACATCATTATCTTGCTGATGGTGGCTTTTGTGCTGCCTAGCAACGCCGTGCTCAAGGAAGCCAACTTGGACACAACGCTCTATATGTTGCGCACCGAGTTGAGCAACTATCACATAGACTTGGAGCGACAGAACAAAGTGGCAAAGGCACAGCAGCAAGCAGTTATCGCCGAACTTATCAGCATCGTGAAGCAGGCAGACCAAAACTCCATCATGCTCTATTCGCAGCGCAATGGGTATATCTTCGACATGACCTACGCTTGCCACGAGGCAACCGAGCAGTTTAAAAAATTCAAGTCGAAGGCGGTGCCTTTCCGACAAATGATCAAGAAGACTGACACCGAGGTGGCCCGCTACGACTCGCTCATCAACTACCTATACGGAATGAACACCATGTTCCTGAGCGATGAGGCGCAGATGAACCGCAACGTGGATTTGACCCTAGCCGTCAACATCCGCCGACAACTCGTGGAAAAGCAAGCACAGCTCAAGCAATACGTGATGGCATACGACATGACAGACAACAAGTTGAGAGCTCTCAACGACTATGCCAACCGCAGATATACAGACATTCAGAACAGCATTTTCAGCAATGGAGGCGACAACTATCTGCATATCTTACGCAACATAAGTTTGAACTACCGAGAGGCAAAGACCTCTGTGGCAGAGAAATACAAGCCAGCGCCAGGCATGATGTCGCAATGGGACGTACGTATCATCGGAATTCTCTTTGGTATCATCATTTTCTATGGACTCATCTCCGTATTCCTCAACCTCTTCGTGATTCGACTGGGCATCACCATGCTGGTGAAACGAGGCATCTTCGAGAGTATCAAGGAGAGCTTCCTGGCGAAACGAACTTGCCTCATCATGGCGATGACTGTGGTTACATTTGCCGTCATTCTGGGTGTGGTTCGCTTGATTGCCAAGCAGAACTTCATCATCATGGCGAGCCAATTGTTGGTGGAATTCGCTTGGTTGATGGGTGTCATCTTGGTATCTATCCTACTACGTGTGGATAACGACAAAATCAAGAACACATTCCGCATCTACTCTCCATTGATGCTGATTGGATTCATCGTCATCGTCTTCCGTATCATATTGATACCTAACGATTTGGTAAATCTTATCTTTCCACCCGTGCTCTTGCTTTGCGCCTTGTGGCAATGGAATGTGATAGGCAGAAAGCACAACCAAGTGTTGCGCACCGACAAGATATACGCTATCATTTCGTTGGCTGTGTTCATCATCAGCACGATTTGTTCTTGGATAGGTTTCACCCTGCTTGCCGTGCAGATTATCATTTGGTGGACCATGCAGCTCACCTGCATCCTCACCATCACCTGTGTGGAAGGATGGCTCAGCGTATATGCCAAGCGTAAAAAACTTGCCAATAAGGCCATCACGGAGAAATGGGGCTACCGCTTCATCTACAAGGTATTGCTCCCTGTATCGGGCATTCTCTCCTTCATCATCTCCATCTACTGGGCTGCCGACGTATTCAATATGAGCGACACCACCTGGGAGATATTCAATAAGGATTACATCAAGACTGAGAACTTTACAGCATCGCTTTACAGCCTCTCGTGGGTGGCTTGCCTATACTTCTTGTTCAACTACATCAACATGACCACTGTAGATTTGATGCGTCATCATTTTGAGAAGACAGACCCCAACTCGGCAGCTTCCAAGATTGTGATGTTCAAGAATGTGATGCAGGTCATCATCTGGGGCATTTGGTTGATGATAGCCCTCAACGTATTCCAGGTAGGTAAGTCTTGGTTGCTCGCCATCTTCGCCGGTTTGTCAACGGGTCTTGGTTTCGCATCCAAGGACATTCTGGAGAACATCTACTATGGCATCTCCCTGATGATGGGACGTGTGAAAGTGGGCGACTACATCATCTGCGATGGTACTCGTGGTAAGGTGAGCAGCATCAGCTATACTTCTACCATGCTGGAGGCTACCGACGGTTCGGTCATCGCTTTCCAAAACTCACAGCTCTTCAGCAAGAACTACAAGAACATGACCAAAAACCATGGTTATGAGCTTGACATATTGGAGGTTGGCATCGCCTACGGCAGCAACGTGAAGGAAGTAAAGAAGATACTCACCGATGCCCTTATGAAGCTCGATTGCATCTACCGAGAGAAGGGCGTGAAGATTGTGTTGAAGAGCTTCGATGACAACTGCATCACCCTCAAGGTGTTGGTATGGGTAAACGTACTTACCCAGTATGCCGACGACGGCAAGATTATGGAATGCATCTACGATACGCTCAACGAGCACAACATCGAGATTCCATTCCCACAGCGTGAGATTACCATCAAAACTGCTTCGACTGCAGAAACTAATGCTGCGGAATCGGCATTGAACATCAAAAAGTAAGGGCACAAGCTCCCACTGAACATTAAACACAGAACATTAAACATTAGACATTAGAACAATGGCAAAATTCATAGCAGGTCCTTGCGTCATCGAGTCGATGGAGCTACTAGAGACAGTAGCCCAGGAACTTGTGCGCATCAACAAGAAAATGGGGACCGACATTATATTCAAGGCTTCATTCGACAAGGCCAACCGCACCAGCATCCACTCATTCCGTGGTCCTGGATTAGAGAAAGGACTCCAGATGCTCGGCGACATCAAGAGCAAGTACGGACTACAGATTACTACCGACATCCACGAGAGCTATCAAGCCGAGGCTGCCGGCGAAGTTTGCGACATTCTTCAGATACCAGCCTTCCTTTGCCGCCAGACAGACCTCTTGGTTTCTGCCGCAAAGACAGGAAAGATTGTCAACATCAAGAAGGCACAGTTTCTGAGTGGTAGAGACATGAAGTATCCTGTGGAGAAAGCACAGGATAGCGGCGCCAAGGAAGTTTGGCTCACCGAACGTGGCAACTGCTTCGGCTACAACAACTTGGTGGTGGATTTCCGCAACATCCCCGACATGAAGGAGATTGTGCCAACCGTCATCATGGACTGCACACACAGCGTACAGCGACCAAGTGCAGGCGACGGTAAGACCGTGGGCGACCGCAAGTTTGTGCCAGCCATGGCGATGGCAGCCAAGGCATTCGGTGCCACAGGCTACTTCTTCGAGGTACATCCAGACCCAGACAAGGGACTATCCGATGCTGCCAACATGTTGGAGCTTAACAAACTGGAAGCTCTCATCGGCAATTTAATTACTGAAAATATTTAAGTTATTTGCCCATCTTAAGTTACTTTCCAATGTATCTTAAGATACTTTGTAATGTATCCTAAGATACTTGGCTATGTATCCTAAGATACTTGGGGAAGTATATTAAGATACTTTTTATTCAAAACAAAGTTGAATATCACACAATATGGCTGACAAAATAAATGATATAGACCAAAAGACCGTACGCAGCTGGGGCGAACAAGCCCTCAGGGAAGAAGCACAAGCCATTCTCGACCAAATACCCTTGATGGACGAGAACTTCGAGAAGGCTGTCGATATGATGTATCACTGCAAGGGTAAGATTATCGTAACGGGTGTAGGCAAGAGCGGACACGTAGGTGCCAAGATAGCCGCTACCCTAGCCTCTACAGGTACACCAGCTTTCTATATCAATCCACTAGATGTTTACCATGGCGACTTGGGCGTAATGACCGACAAGGATGTGGTACTGGCACTGAGCAACAGCGGTCAGACCGATGAGCTACTGCGCTTCATCCCAATGGTGCTCCACATGAACGTGCCTATCATCTCCATCACGGGCAATCCAGAATCGTTGTTGGCTAAATATTCCAACTATCACATCACCGTAAAAGTCAAGAAAGAGGCTTGCCCGCTAAACCTCGCCCCAACCAGCAGCACTACTGCCGCCTTGGCGATGGGAGATGCCTTGGCAATAGCCTTGATGCAGGTACGCCACTTCAAGCCTCGTGACTTTGCCCAGTTCCACCCAGGTGGTGAGCTAGGCAAGCGACTCTTGACCACAGCCGAGGACGTGATGCGAAGCGACGACATGCCTATCATCCCGAAGGAGATGCATCTCGGTGAGGCGATTATCCACGTGAGCAAAGGCAAACTTGGACTGGGCGTATCGGTGGATGAAGACAACCGAGTCATCGGTCTTATCACCGATGGAGACATCCGCCGCGCCATGGAGAAATGGCAGGCTGAGTTCTTCAACAAGACCGTGAGCGACATCATGACCACCACGCCAAAGACGGTAACACCGAAGACCAAAATTTCAGAAATCCAGCGCATCATGCACAAATACAAGGTGCATACAGTATTGGTGGTTGACAAGGAGAATCACCTGAAAGGCATTGTGGATCACTACGCTTGCATGGTTTAGAATCATAAAGAATTTATAATTTATAGTTGATATAGCAAATAGATTGTTTAGGAGTTGACATGAGACTCAGAGAGATAATAACGACGATAACACTGATGCTTGCTAGTTCGCTGTGCAGCGCACAAACAAGCGACTCATTGATAGTAAACCAGCTTCGTGGGAAAGGTGTCAGCTTTTCTCACGATAATTCTGTTACCCTATTGATGAATGGACAGGAGAAGTTTGACGATATGTTCCAGGCCATCCGCCAGGCGAAGAAGAGCATCCATCTGGAATATTTCAACTTCCGCAACGATAGCATCGCCTCCTTACTCTTCGACTTACTTGCCCAAAAGGTAAAGGAGGGAGTAAAAGTGAGAGCCTTGTACGATGGATTCGGAAACTCATCCAACAACAAGCCGCTACGCAAGCGACACATCAAGGAAATCAGAGCCAAAGGCATAGAAATCTATGAATACAAGCCCTTGAAGTTCCCTTGGATTCACGCCGTATTCAACCGAGACCATCGCAAGATTGTGGTCATAGACGGACAGATAGCCTATACAGGCGGCATGAACGTGGCCGACTATTATATAAAAGGTACGAAGGTGGTGGGCGAATGGCACGACATGCACTGTCGCATCGATGGTGACGAGGTAAATACCTTGCAGAAGATATTCCTCAAGATGTGGAATAAGGTGAGCGGTCAAAATGTACACGGAGCCGAGTACTATCGCTACAAGAAGCAAGACTATCTGGTAAAGAACCTGAAGCCTGACACCACGGCTACCGCTTATCACAAAACCGTGGGCATCATCAACCGTGAGCCGCACATATCGAAGGACATCATCCGCTACTTCTACGTGAACGCCATCAACGATGCCAAAGACAGCATCAAGCTCATCAGCCCTTACTTCACCCTAAGCCACAAGTTGAAGAAAGCTTTGAAGAATGCAGTGAAACGAGGCGTGAAGGTGGAAATCATGCTCTCCACCAAGAGCGACATACCCCTGACTCCTGATTGTGGTTTCTATAATGCCCACAAATTGATGAAAGCAGGATGCAACGTATGGATGTACACCAAGGGCTTTCACCATACCAAGATTATCATGGTGGATGGCAAGTTCTGTACCGTGGGCAGCGCCAATCTCAACGCCCGCAGCCTTCGTTGGGACTATGAGGAGAATGCGGTCATCGTAGATCCATGCACCACCGACCAACTGGTAAAGCTCTTCGATGGAGAGAAGAAAGACAGTTTCCTGCTCAACGAGAAGAACTGGCGAGAGTGGCGCACAGGATGGCAGAGATTCAGAGGCTGGTTTGCAGCCGCATTCCTCACGCCGTTCCTATAATATCAGATATTTCCCAGAATAGATTATATTCCTATAATATATAATTATATAATAAGGTAAGAAAAAGATGAACGAAGAAATGATGAAAGCCATGGCAGGCAAACAGATGTCTGATAAGACAAGAAAAATGCCAGAACTGGCTATCGTAGAAAACAACACGCTTGCCGCCATCGGACTAAAAGGACTGTTGGAGAGCGCTATGCCTATGATTAAGGTGCAAATTTTCGGTACATTTGGCGAGTTCGAGTCAAATGCGCCCGAACATTTCATGCATTACTTTGTATCGATGCACCAGGCATTGGCACATCGCAACTTCTTCATCGACGAGAAGCATCGCCATCATACCATCGTGCTCACCCCAAGCAACGACCCCAACTCTCAACTCCAGGGGTTCCACTGCATCTGCACCAATGTACCAGAGGCACAACTCATCAAGGAAATAGTCAGTTTGCAACGTTCCGGACACCCACACGGAGAGCACATTCCACAAATGGAAGGTTCATCCTCAAAGGAAAAAGGACTTACAGATAGAGAAATTGAGGTGCTTTCACTGGTGGCACAAGGCAAAATCAACAAGGAGATAGCCGACCAACTCTGCATCGGACTGACCACCGTCATCACCCATCGCAAGAATATTCAGGAGAAATTAGGGCTAAAAAGCGTCTCTTCACTCACCATTTATGCCGTGATGCATGGTTATGTGGATATCAATAAAATCTAAAATTCGTCAATAACCCTTCATCATCCCCTCTTATGGGGATACCTAAAATAGGTATTTACATCCCCATTTGTGGGGATACAAACAGGATAATACCTAGAAATAATGATAAAGCCTTCCCCATTTACGATGAGGAAGGCTTTGTTATTTTGATAAAATATCTTTCTAATTCTTACTAAATCCAATCTTAAAGGATGGAAACACTATAGTTTCACCGTAGAAATATCCACCAAATTATTCACGATAGCATAGATGGTAAGACCTGCCGGAGAGTGAATCTGAAGCTTTCGGGCGATATTTCTGCGGTGTGTAATCACCGTATTGATGGAGATGAAAAGATGGTCGGCAATCTCCTTGTTGGTCATTCCCTGAACCAAGGCTACGATGACATCCTTCTCTCGATCGCTAAGTTGCTCATCGCTCATCGGAGTCTGGTTAATCATATTGGAAATCTTGGCGCTGACATCATTCTGCTTCAGTTTTCGCTCAGCATTTCTGACGGCAGGAATAAAGATTTCCTCCTCCACCTCGGAGTGATGAGTGAGCCATTCCTCATTATTATATATATCGTAAAGGGTGGCACTGAGCTGATTGTTGTGCAGACCATCGGAAGGTAAATATTTGATGATGATGCTCTTCAACTCCTTCAACTTTTGGTCCACCTGAACATGATGCTTAGAAAACGTTTCTATATCGAAATTATAATTAGCATTGCCATCTATAAGTGCCTGAACATAAGGGAATACCATTTTCTCCTCGTACTTCATGTGATTGGTGATGCTATGAGCATAATCATCATAGAGTTTGAGGATGAGTCGGGCGAGATTATCGTTCTCATCGAGAGCCTCGACAAGCTCCTTGCGAATAAAAGGCAATTGGAAATCTATATAGTAGGCATGGGATGCCCTTAGATAGTGCAAAAGAGTAGGCAGCGACAAGCGGTCGGCATTGTCGTACTCCTTGTAACCATTGATAGTGAAGTTGACTACTGCAAGGAATGTGTAAGTATCCACCTTCTGTTCATCGCATACCTCCTTCACGGTCTTGTCTCCGAAGCCCAGGTTAATGCCGAAGCTACCCAAGCTCTGCAAGATGTTGTAGTTGTCTCTGATGATGCCGATCATTTTGTCGTCAGCCTCATACATCTTTTGATTCTTCATCTTCTTGTACTTAATTAAGTTCTGTACCTAGTTGAAAAACATCCTTATAATCAAGAACATTCATAATGTTTCTTATTCGGCTGCAAATTTACAAAAAAGTTTCGAAACTTGCAATACCTAGAAATGGGGATGCCCGAGTTTACCAACTTTTAAGTATTGCAAGAAATTTTAAAACATCGTACCTTTGCACCCGAAATCGAGAAAGAGCGCGGTGATGATTGCCACTCCCGAGCGGCAGAGCTGCGTAATTCCTTATTAGCAAGACAGCTTTTAACGAGCCATCAAGCTTTGAGGAGATACTAGGTCTCTAATGTCGAGATCGCAAGCAGATATCCGCGCCTCTTTTCTTTTTCATATATAAAAAATATATTCCGTTCCTAAGAGAGATAGGACGAGTTCCTAAATATAGGATTTAAGGAAAAAGATAAAAAGATAACAAAAATTTCAAAATACAAAGATGAACAGTTTAAGAATTGGATTGATGTCCGCAGCTTTGGTTGCTGGTTTGGCAACTGCTAGCGCACAGGTTGTTGCTGCTGATAGCGTGATGCAGCACGTCAATGGCAAGCGCCTCAGCGTAGGTGGATACGGCGAGGTGGCAATGAGCCGCAACTTTTATAGCGACCATGTTAGCCGTTACAGTTTGGCTGACGAACACAAGAATGACCCTAGTCACGGTCGTTTCGACATTCCTCACGCAGTAATCTATTTAGGTTACGACTTTGGTAAAGGTTGGACTATGGGTACTGAGATTGAGTTCGAGCATGGCGGTGTAGGCATGGCTTACGAGAAGGAAGACGAAGAAGGTGGCGAATGGGAACAGGAAGTCGAGAAAGGCGGCGAGGTTGAGCTCGAGCAGTTCTGGATTCAGAAATCATTTGCTCGCTGGGCAAACATCAAGGCTGGTCACATCGTTGTTCCTGTTGGTTTGAACAACGCATACCACGAGCCATTGAACTTCTTTACTGTTTATCGTCCAGAAGGCGAAAACACGGTTCTACCAAGTACATGGCATCAGACAGGTGTTAGTTTTTGGGGACGCACTAAGGATTGGAGATATGAATTGCAGTTCTTGGCAGGTTTGAACTCAGATAACTTCACCAATACGGGTTGGATCAACAAAGGTCCTGGCACACCAACAGAAGGTGAGATTGCTACTAAATATGGTACTGCACTTCGCATCGACAACTATAGCATCAAAGGATTGCGCATCGGTTTGAGTGGCTACTATGGTCATGCCATCGGTAACTCCTACCCTAACAATAAAGATGGTGCTGAGTCTAAGTACAAAGGTGTCGTAGCCATCGGTGCCATCGATTTCACTTACAACGACCACAACTGGATTGTACGTGGACAGGCTGACTATGGTTATCTGAGCGATGCCAAGCAGTTGAAGTACTTCACCAACCGTTTGAATGGTCTTTCTCCATTCCATCACTCAGCATTCGTAAGTAAGAATGCATTTGCGTATGGCATCGAGGCTGGTTACAATATTTTCTCACAGATTGAGAAACTCCGCCAAGACAAGCAAAAACTGTATCTTTTCGGTCGATATGAGCACTACAACCCATACGCATCAAAGACCAAGAATACAGCTTACGACTATACCAACGTAAAGCGTATGGCAGTGGGTATCAACTACTATCCAGTAAAGCAGATTGTAGTAAAGGCAGAGTACTCACACCGTTTCTTGAAGAGCCAGTACAACAACGAGCCTGCAATCAATATTGGCGTAGCTTACGAGGGATGGTTCCTCTAAACAGGCTGCATATCTCCTAGAAGATAAAAAAGAAAGTAAACATATCATTAACATAACATTTTAAATTACAATGAAAAAGGTATTTAAAAGTGCAGTAATGCTCATGGCAGCCTTCATGTTGCCATTAGGTTTCACATCATGCAGCAGCGATGACGATCCTGTTGACAACACAGACTTTTCAAACAAGGCTTATGGTCAGGATGCAATGGATGCCTGCGATCAGCTTTGCAACGCTCTCCGCAAGGCTTACGCTAAAGTAAATAGCGCAAATTTGAACGAGGAGCAGGAAACTTACTTGAAGAACGTATGCGAAAATGCTGTTGACAACACAATCCAGCCAACATACAAGAGTTTGGCAGATGCAGTAGAGAAACTGCACACTGCTCTTCCTAAGAGTGTAGATACAGACAACTTGACACAGGACAACATCAACAACGCTTGTGCAGCATTCAAGGATGCACGTGCATTGTGGGAGAAGAGCGAGTCTTTCCTCGGTGGTGCTGCTTCTGACTTTGACATCGACCCACATATCGACTCATGGCCATTGAACCGCACACTTCTCCACAGCTACTTCGCTACAGGTCAGTTCAGCGACGAGGCACTTGATGACGCATCTATCCTCGGTTTCCACGCTCTCGAGTTCATCCTCTTCCGTGATGGTCAGCCACGTAAGGTTGCTGAGTTCAAGGGTAACGATACATACAATGGCTTTACAGACGTTAAGGGTTCTGAGGAGTTGAAGTATGCAGAGGCTGTTATCGAGGACTTGGTTAACCACGTATATGAGTTGGAGGTAGCTTGGTCTGAGAATCCTAACGCTTCTCGTCTTGCAGCAGTAAAGGCAGCAGGTCTTGAGTACTTGACAGACAAGAACCAGACTTATGCAGCCAACTTGAAGAACGCAGGCAACACCTCTATCAGTAAGTTCGCTACATTGAAGGCAGCTATCCAGCAGCTTCTATCTTTGGAAGAAGGTTCTGCTTGGGGTATCGCCAACGAGGTTGGTACAGCCAAGATCGCTAACCCATTCCAGGCTGGTGACATCAGCTACGTAGAGTCTCCATATAGCTACAACTCTATCACCGACTTCCAGAACAACATTCGTTCTATCGAGAACCTTTGGTATGGTGGCACAAACGGTAAGAGCTCAAACGCTCAGTACAGCTTCCACAAGTTCTTCCAGGACAATGCCTCTGCTGAAGGTCAGGCTGTAGAGGCTGCTATCGAGAACGCAATCAGCAAGATTGGTGGTATGCCTTACCCATTCGTTAAGTATGTAAGTACTGTATGGGGCAAGAAGTTCGACGAGGTAAACCCAGAATAAGCATTTCATACCGTACATACATAAAGGGAGCATCTTGCCTATCACAAAATAGGCAAGGTGCTATCCGCATTTAAAAGAAACAGAATCAGTTCGTATATTTTTTACAAACAAAATACATTATGAAAGTTTTAAGAATTAGCAAATTGTTATTGCTTGGCTTGTTAGTCTTGCCAATGGCATCTTGCTCTGATGACGAGAATGTCGTAAACAACGACAAGCTTAAGGATGAATCTCAGTTTGGTAAAGCAAACGATGTGTTCGAAGCTTCAGAATGGTATCCAGGTGGTGAGCTTGGTACTGACGAGGGCATGAGCTACTCTGCAGAAACCCCAGCTACAACCAACCAAGGACTCTCTACCAGCTTCAACAAAGGTGAGGATTTCTTCGAGCACCTTTACACCATTACAGAGGCTCCACGTAAGGGTCTTGGCCCTGCATGGGTTCGCACAAGCTGTATCCACTGTCACCCAAACTATGGCCATGGAAAGTTCCAGAACCAATACCAAGCAGACCAGTTTGGCAATGGCTACTTGCTCGTAATTTATCACCCTACAGCAGGAACAACAGCCGATGGCAAAGAATACAAGGCTAACAGCTATATCTCAGAGGTAACAGGTATGCCACAAACCAAGGCTATGGCTCCATTCTCTGCTCCTATCGACGAGAAGCAGATCAACATCCAGTGGAACGAAGTAACTACTATGCCAAGCGGTTTGGCTATGAAGTTCCCTAAGGACGGCGAGGCTTTTGCCTTGCAGTATCCAGAGGTAACCATCCCTCAGTCTGCCTTCAACACCAATCCTAAGCCAGACAACTACGAGGTACGCTTGGAGTC
>DBLF01000048.1:101364-112300 GCA_002297965.1 Candidatus Segatella papionis | reverse complement strand
GCTATGTGGGACAAGACAGCTAACGACTGGGCTTCTTCAGCTTGGTACACACTCGCCGACGGTACAAAGATGGTCAAGAAGTTTACTTACGCCATGACTCGTGCTTCCTTACAGGATGGTGCAGGTGCCAATGCTATCTGGAACATTACCAACGTGACACGTTCCGACCGTCACTACCTCTACACTACTCCAGCTTGGGCTAAGTTCCAGTCTGAGGACCCTGAGGTTATTAGCTACATCAAGAAGCATGGCGCTGATGAGTCTTCTGTTCTTCACCCATACTATGCAGATGGTACTGACGATGGAATCAAGGAGAGAGTAAACGAAATTTTGAGCTGCAACACAGCTGCAAAATCTGCTACTTTCGAGAAGTACTTGCTGAATGGCGCTCCATACAATGGCGAGGAAGAGATGAGCGACAAAGACTATTATGACTTTATGGTATGGCACCGTGGTCTTGCAGTACCAGCAGCTCGTGATCTCGACAATGCACAGGTTCAGGAAGGTAAGAAGCTCTTTACTCAATGGGGTTGCGCTACCTGCCACAAGCCATCTTGGACAACAGGCGCCGACAACTATTGGGTAGATAACTCCATCAAGGCATACGCCAAGAGCATCGGCAAGGATGCCAGCACATTGTTGCCAAAGTATCCAAACCAGACTATCTATCCATACACAGATATGGTTCAGCACCGTTTGTTCATGGCTAACGACATCCGCACAGGTTGGTGCCGCACCACTCCACTTTGGGGTCGTGGTCTCTCCAGCATGTTGACAGGTCGCAGCGACCGTTTGCACGATTGCCGTGCTCGCAACGTTGTCGAGGCTATCATGTGGCACTGCTATGACAAGAAGAGTGATGCATACTCATCTGCACTCAACTTCTACAATGCAACCAAGGAGGAGCGTGACGCTGTAGTAGCATTCATCAATGCTATCTAACATTGATTAGAAAAATAAGTCTTGAAAGACAGTAAAGACTTATCCCTATAAGAGGGACGAGCTATCCAAAAAATGAAGCCCGCCCCTCTTTTTACGTGTTATATTCTATTAATAAAAAACGAATAATAAAAGCACAAAGCTCACAAAACAGTTGAACTTTATGAGATTCACTTACAACAATAAATACAGATACACGAAAGCATTCGTCCTTGCCCTCATTTCAAGTGCTATGCTTACAGCTTGTTCCGACAACAAATCATCAGAAGTAATTGAGAACAACGACAAACTACAGCCGGGCGACAACCAGTTTGGCAAAGCAAATGATACATTTACAGCCGAAGAATGGTATCCTGGAGGAGAACTCGGAACAAGCGAAAGCGAAAGGAGTTATACCACAGAGACACCCGCAACAACAAAAGCAGGCCTTAGTACAGCTTTTAGCAATGGAGAAAATTTCTTTGAACATAATTATAATGATGGCACAGGTTTATTTGGTGGAAGAGGACCTGCTTGGGTAAGACCAACCTGCATCTACTGCCATCCAAGTTATGGTCATGGTAAACGCCAGAACAAATATAACGCCACTCAGTACGGAAACGGATACCTCTTGGCTCTTTACTATCCAAAAGGTATGGATAACGGAAACGGAGGTGTCTATGAAGAAGACACATACGTGACGGAAGTTGCCGGTGTACCACAAACGAGAGCATCCTATCCTTTCTTGCCACCAATCGACGAAAAAGGAATCAACATAGAATGGAAACATGCCAAAGACGAGCATGGAAACAAGTTTGCCGATGGAGAAGAATATGACCTCATCTATCCTGAGGTTAGCATCGACATCAACAGCATCAACACAAGCCCAAAACCTAAAGGAGGATTTGTTGTACGATTGGAATCTACCATCGGCATACAAGGCACTGGTCTTCTTGATGCCATCACTGACGATGACATCAAGAAACAATATCAGGAGGAAGCTGCCCATGCAGACTTGAATCCGATTATGTGGGACAAGGCAAAGAACGACTGGGCATCTACTGCCTACATGGACTTATCGAATGGTAGAAAAGCCATCCGTAAGTTCAATTATCAGCTTTCACGTGCATCCCTCCAACAAGACTATGCGATCTGGGAAATCTGTAATGTAACCCGCAAGGATTTGCACTATCTCTATACCACAAAAGCTTGGGCTAAAGCGATGAGTGAAGATGAGAACGTCATCAACACCATTATGAAAGAAGGCAAAGATGCTAATTCTCCACTGAGTCCATACTATGGTGACGGAAGCAAAGAAAGCATCGCCAAGCATGTAGAAATGCTACTCGGTCTCACAGAAGAAAAAGACGCTCCTACATACGAACAATTCTTCGTTAACAAATATGGTGAAGAAATGGCAGACCAAAACTATTACGAGTTTATGGTTTGGCAAAGAGGTTTGGCTATTCCTCCTGCTCGCGACCTGGACAAAGAGGAAGTGAAAAGAGGAAAGAAACTCTTTGAGCAATGCAAATGCACCTCTTGCCATCGCCCTTCATGGACCACGGGAGACGATAATTATTGGGCAACCGACTTCGTGAATAGTTTGGGTAAACTCCCAACCTATCCTAATCAGAAGATTTATCCATACACAGACCTCGTCCAACATCGTCTGTACATGGAGAATGACATCATCAATGGTTGGTGTCGTACCACTCCACTCTGGGGAAGAGGATTGTCTAGTCAGCTGACAGGTGCCAGCGATCGCTTGCACGATTGTCGCGCCCGCACGGTCATCGAGGCTATCATGTGGCATGGCTACAGCACCAAGAGCGATGCCCACTGGTCGGTTCAGAACTTCTACAAGTTGGACAAGGCTGACAGAGATGCCGTTGTGGCATTCATCGAAGCCATATAACAAAGTTATGTTATCGTAGAAATTATCTGTCTTTTAGATAATTTCTATGATAACTTTTTGCTTATTTCAACAGATTAATGTAATTTTGCAGCAGCATAACTAAGTAAGAATGCTTGATTAGATAGTACATAAGGAAATAAGCAAAATAATGACATAAAGTAATGGTAAAAAAGATTATATTCATCCTTTACATCCTTGTGCTCGTATGTATGGCTACCGCCACTATCGTGGAGAAAAGCCAGGGCACGGATTATGTGCATGCCCACTATTACGGGGCATGGTGGTTTATATTGATTTGGGCTGCGCTCGCCGCCCTCGGTGCTTTCTACATCATTAAGCGGAAAGTGAAGTGCGCCTCTACGCTGGCTCTTCACCTTTCCTTCCTCATCATTCTTGCTGGGGCCTTGCTTACGCATGTCTCAGCCAAACGAGGCATGATTCACCTGCGCATCAACCAGCCTGTCAACACTTATATGGCTAGCGATGAAGAGCAGGGTATGAAAGAAGAGAAACTGCCTTTCTCGCTCTGCCTACAGAAGTTTGAGGCAAAGATGCACGATGGCACCAATGCTGTGGCAGACTATTCCTCCAAGTTCATTGTGATGGACGGCAATGAGAAGAGCGAGGGCGAGGTGTCGATGAACAACATCTACTCGCATCGTTCCTATCGTCTCTACCAGTCGTCGTACGACGAGGACGGCAAGGGAAGTGTACTCGCCATCAACGCCGACCCTTACGGAATTCCTGTCACCTACACAGGTTATGCACTCCTTTTTATCTCCTTGTTTTGGATGCTCATCGACCCAAAGGGAGGTTATAGAAAACTCTTGAAGAGTCCGCTGCTGAAGAAAGGAGCTTTGATAATCGCTCTTATTCTCAATCTTGGCAATGTTCAGACAGCAAAGGCAGAATCTTCTTCCGAGAATCTTCAGAACGCCGTACTCCCTAAGGAAACTGCCGAGAAGTTTGGCGAACTCAACATCCTCTACAACGACCGCATTTGTCCGGTACAGACTTTTGCCCTCGACTTTTGCAAGAAAATATATGGCTCTTGCAGCTACCAGGGGATGACTGCCGAACAAGTACTCTCCGGCTGGGTATTCTATGGAGATGTATGGGCTAACGAGCCTTTCATCAAAATCAAGAGCGGCGAGATGAAGACTGCAATGAACTTGCCGGATTACGCCGCATTGAACAGCTTCTTCAATCGGGATATGGGTGGCTATACCATCGGACAGTATGTTCAGGAATATTACAACGGACAGCAGGACAAGTTCCACCAGCAAGCCGCCGACATCGACGGCAAGATTCAGATTATCATGGAACTGCGCCAAGGCATCTCGCTGAAGGTATTGCCTTATACATTTACCAAGAACGTGAAAGCTACCAAGGACCATCCTTTCATCAAGGCGAGCACCACTACTTGGTTTTCACCGGTAGATAAGTTGCCACTTGCCGTGGAGCATCAGCACGCGCTCTATATCAAGAATGTGTTCTCATTGCTCTATGGTGACGTGAAAGCGGGAAACATCGACCGTGTGAACATATTCTTCGACAAAATGAAGAAGTATCAAGAAGTAAGCAGCGGCAACTCGCTGCCAAGTAAGACTCAATACAAGGCAGAGCGTATCAACAACGCTTTCCCATTCGCCACCATTCTCTTTATGGTGAACTTGACGTTAGGTTTCATCGCCCTCTTCTATACCATCTATCGCATGACGAAGAATCGCCAAGTGAAGGCTTTGGATATAGCCTTGCCTATCTTGCTCTGCATATCCTTCTTAGCATTGACCTTCGGTTTGGCTTTAAGATGGATTATCAGTGGCAATGTTCCGATGTCGAATGGATATGAGAGTATGTTGACTGTGGCATGGTTTGTGATGCTCATCAGCATCGTGATGCAATTCCGAATCCGCATCGTAATGGTATTCGGATTCTTGCTTTCGGGTTTCTTCCTCTTGGTGAGCCACATCAACCAGATGGACCCAGCCATCGGGCAGATGATGCCTGTATTGAACAGTCCGTTGCTGAGTATGCACGTAAGCATCATCATGATGAGTTATGCGCTGCTCTCGCTCACCTTTATCTGTGGCATCATGGGCATCTGCCTGCGTTCTCATGGCGAGGAATTGCAAGCATTAAGCCGCATCTTCCTCTACCCTGCCCTCACAGCCATGGGCTTCGGAATCTTCATCGGTGCCATCTGGGCAAACGTAAGCTGGGGAACCTACTGGAGCTGGGATAGCAAGGAAACCTGGGCGCTCATCACCTTTATGATATATGCCGTGGTAGTGCATACACAGAGCTTGCCTATCTTCCGCAAGCCACTCGCCTATCACATCTATATCACCCTTGCTTTCCTAAGCATCGTGATGACCTACTTCGGTGTAAACTACTTCCTCACAGGAATGCATTCCTACGCATAAAAAATGAAGTAGGCTTCATCTCATCATGAAGCCTACTTCAAAAGCTAACGAAGCCCACTTCATTGTGCAATGAAGTGGGCTTCGTTTTTTTTGTACAAGATAAAAGCCGCAACCCTTTCGAGCTGCGGCTTTATCAACAATACATCTCCCAACCTATCGGAAGGGAAACGACAATTTAAACTTCAAACGATAATCTAATATATGAAAGGCATAAGCCTCTGATATTATTCCTTACCAAATTACTTAGCGTAAGCTACGCTACGTGTCTCACGAATCACGGTAATCTTAACCTGGCCAGGATAAGTCATCTCATTCTGAATCTTGGTTGCAATCTCGTCAGAGAGCTTTGTACTCTCCTCGTCGCTCATCTTGTCGGCACCGACGATGACACGAAGCTCACGACCAGCCTGGATAGCGTAAGTCTTGGTTACACCTGGATAACTCATGGCGATAGCCTCAAGGTCGTTGAGACGCTTGATGTAAGCCTCTACAATCTCACGGCGAGCACCTGGACGAGCACCTGAGATGGCATCACAAACCTGAACGATTGGAGCCAACAAAGTATTCATCTCCATCTCATCGTGGTGAGCACCAATGGCATTCACGATGTCTGGCTTCTCCTTGTACTTCTCTGCAATCTTGGCACCATACAATGCGTGTGGCAACTCGCTCTCCTCGTCAGGCACCTTACCAATATCGTGGAGCAAACCGGCACGCTTAGCCTTCTTAGGGTTCAAGCCCAACTCAGAAGCCATCACGGCACAGAGGTTAGCAGTCTCGCGAGCGTGCTGCAAAAGGTTCTGGCCGTATGAAGAACGATACTTCATCTTACCGATGATACGAATCAACTCTGGGTGCAAACCATGGATACCGAGGTCGATGGCTGTACGCTTACCGGTCTCGATAATCTCGTTGTCAAGCTGCTTCTTCACCTTGGCTACCACCTCCTCGATACGAGCTGGGTGGATACGACCATCGGCAACCAACTGATGGAGAGCCAAACGGCAAACCTCACGGCGCACAGGGTCGAAAGCAGAGATGACGATTGCCTCAGGAGTATCGTCCACTACGATTTCCACACCAGTGGCAGCCTCAAGGGCACGAATGTTACGACCTTCACGACCGATGATACGTCCCTTCACCTCATCATTGTCGATGTGGAACACACTGACAGAGTTCTCGATGGCAGTCTCAGTAGCCACACGCTGAATAGTCTGGATAACGATCTTCTTAGCCTGCTGGTTGGCATTGAGCTTGGCATCGTCCATAATCTCATTGATGTAGCTGGCAGCATCCAATCGAGCCTGATCCTTCAAGCTCTCCACCAAGCGACTCTTAGCTTCCTCGGCACTCAAACCAGAGAGTTCCTCCAACTTAGCCTGCTCTTGCTTTTGCATTTTGTCGAGTTCCTGCTGCTTGACAGCCAAGAGTTTCTTCTCATTGTCAACACGCTGCTGATACTGCTCAACCTCCTGCTTGCGACGACCGAGGTCTTCCTGACGCTGGTTGAGCGAAATCTCACGCTGCTTAAGTTTGTTCTCACTCTGCTGAATGCGAGAATTGCGCTGCTGCACCTCTTTCTCCAATTCAGCTTTCTTATTGAGGAACTTCTCCTTGACTTCGAGAAGTTTTTTCTCCTTTACAACTTCTGCCTCTTTATTGGCAGCTTCAATCATTTCATTATATTTTCCCTTGATGACATATCGGAAAATGAAATACCCCGCTGCGCCTCCCACAATGAGAGCCACGAGGGCTGCTATAATTGTTACTATCATTATTATATATATATTTATAAATATCTAACACGCCAACTACCACAAGTGACAATCAGAACAAATTAGAACTACTTGTATTATGTTGGTAGAGAAAGTATCCATCCTATTTCTTCAAAGAATTCAATCTATTTCTTCAAAGTATCCTCTATCTCTGCTGTCAGTTTTTCTAAGATGTCATTATATGGGTCGGTATCATTACGATCCACCTCTTTCTCGTATCTCAAGGCTACATCGATAAGAGCCATATACAAAATCTCCTTGTCGCTCTTACGTCCCTTAAAGATTTTGGTGTATGAATTCACTATTTCGTCTATCAGTTTACCAGACTTACGGTAATACTCCTCATCCTCTCGCGGTATTCTTACCGTAAGGTCTGTATCATATACATGCAATCTGATTTGCAACTTATCTTCTGCTTGTTCTGCCATCGCTCCGATTTTAATTATTTGTCACTCAGTAGCGTTATACACTTATTGACATCCCTAATGAGCTTGGAGATGCGCTTTTGGGTCGTCTCCATATCGGAGTCCGAAATCGTCATCATCTTAGCCATTTTAAGGCTGTCGTAATCATGCTTAGCTTGAGTCAACTTTTCCTCCAAATCCTTTATCTTGGCATCGCGCTCATCCACCATGGCATAAAGCTCCGAATTCTCCTGCTTGATGTCTTCAAACTTGAGAATCATCTGCCTTACCCTTGTGGCAAACGTATTGATTGTTTTCTCACTAGCACTCATGATAATTTATTTTTGGCTACAAAATTAAGAGAATAATTTGAATAAAACAAATATTCTACAAAGTTTTTTATGTTTTTAGGGGAAATAATCGTTACTTGCCCATTTTTTGCTTAGCCTTTTCCACGTCTTCATCTGATGGACGTGGCTCTTTCTTTGCCAACATCAATACTTGGAATGCGAAATCTGTGACCCATTGCTGACTAAACTTCAAGCGATTGTCCAACTGACGCAAGGTAACCACAGTTTTTAGCACACTGGCATCAGAGAAATCATTTTTATTGAAGATGTCATCCACAGTCTGAGCCGTCAACTTATACAGCGTCTTCTTCATAAAGCTAGGCAGACGGAGCTTAAACTTCATCAAATTACCCATCAGCATCATCAAATCCTGGGTAAAGTTTTGGAACTGGATGAGATAAACATTCACTTCCTGCAGTTTCTGACAGTTTTTTCTGATACTAGCGTCAATCTCCTTAAAGAAATTATCATCTGTCTCATAGAGATTCTTCATCATCTTCTTGACCTGAGCCTTCTCTCCAATTCCCAGGCGATTGTTTACCGTAGGCACATGAAGACTGGTTTTGAACACACGTAAGTCTGGCAACATCGCCAAATTAGTGATTCCCAATTGTGAAGCCAAGGCAGCCTGGAAATATACACGAACCAATGTCATGTAATCTTCCATTCCGCCTACTTTCTTATCTTCGTCTTTACGACCGAATAGTTTTGAAAATATACCCATTCTTTTTATTCTTATTTCATTAATGTTTTCAATTATTTTGCAAAAATACAATAAATTCACAAAATACCCAAAAGATAAGTTCGTTTTTTTATGGTAAATGACATTTTTTACCCATTCTACAAATATTTAACGATTTTAGTTTCCCCATTTCAATATTTTTTAGTAACTTTGCCCCGATTTAGTAATTGTTATTGAGGATGAGCTAAACCTGCATAAAATCTAACATGGAGGAGAGCCATGCCCAAATGACTTTATTTTAAATAAAAAAAGAGAAATAATCAATAAAACGAGAAGATATGAAAGGAATCGTATTAGCTGGTGGATCGGGTACAAGACTGTATCCTATTACCAAAGGAATCAGCAAGCAGCTGATCCCTATCTTCGACAAACCCATGATATACTATCCAGTATCTGTACTAATGCTGGCTGGCATCAAGGACATTCTTATTATTTCCACCCCTTTCGACTTGCCGGGATTCAAGCGCCTTTTAGGAGATGGTAAGGAATTAGGAGTACACTTCGAGTATGCAGAGCAGCCATCACCTGACGGATTAGCGCAAGCTTTCATCATTGGAGAAAAGTTTATCGGGAATGATAATGTATGCCTTGTTTTAGGAGACAACATTTTCTATGGCGCCGGTTTCACTGGCTTATTGAAAGAAAGCGTCAAAGCCGCCCAAGAAGGTTTGGCAAGTGTGTTCGGCTATTACGTAAACGACCCAGAACGATATGGAGTAGCTGAATTCGACCCTAATGGCAACTGTCTCAGTATAGAAGAGAAGCCTACCAAACCCAAGAGCAACTATGCTGTGGTTGGTCTCTATTTCTATCCGAACAGCGTTGTCGAAGTGGCAAAGCACATCAAGCCAAGCGCTAGAGGCGAGCTAGAAATCACAACTGTCAACCAGCACTACCTTGCAGAAAAGAGTCTGAAGGTAAGAACACTCCAACGAGGATTCGCATGGCTTGACACGGGTACCCACGACAGCCTGTCGGAAGCTAGCACATTCATAGAAGTAATCGAGAAAAGACAAGGACTCAAAGTTGCCTGTTTGGAAGAAATCGCATATAAACAAGGTTGGATTGACAAAGAACAGCTTTTAGATTTGGCGAAACCGATGCTTAAGAATGGATATGGACAATACCTCAAAGAACTTGCTGAAAGCAAAGATTAAAAGAGAATCTATCACTTAAGAATAAAGGTAATAAAAGTGCAAATAAAAACAACATTATAAGAATGGAAGAAAACAAGAACTTAGAATTGGACAGTGCGCAGACGCAACAAGAAGAGAAGTCATCCATTGACTTCCAACTCATTTACTCTACACTCGTCCTTAATTGGAAATGGTTCGTTTTATCAATCATTGTCTGTATGGGATTGGGGTACTTATATCTAAAAGGCACAAGACCTGTGTTCCAAACCACAACGAAAGTCCTTATTAAAGATGACGACAATAAGGGCAGTAAGGGTGGTATTAATAGCAGCATGATTCAGAGTGCAGCTAATTTGGGCTTCATGTCAAACTCAAATGGTATAGACAATGAGATTGAAATTTTGTCAGCCCACGACTTGGCTCAAAGTACAATTTACAATATGAAAGCCTACGTTAACTATTACCACAAGGGGCTTTTTAGAAATGAGCTGATTTACAAGAAACAAGAGATTAATGTAGATATGAGCCTCAAGAGTCTCAAGAAAATCAATGCTCCGATCAAGCTTTCCATTCAGAAGGAGGGCAACAAGTATCAGGTTGAAGGTTCATACTACATCCCTATCGATGCTTTTACATGCGAAAAGGAACCTGTGAAATTTGAAAAGACATTGACAGGTCTCCCTGCTACCATCAATACTCGTATTGGAGCCATTAACTTGACTCCGAACAAGGGGTACCAAATGAAAGATGGCGACGAGTTGAAAGCTGTGATTGTATCTCCGGAAATGGCTGCAAAAGACTTTGTCAAAGCCACAACCGTAAGCCAAACATCAAAGACTACAACTATCGCCGAAATTGTGTTCAATGACGAAAGTCCAGAACGTGCAATTGATTACTTGCGTACATTAATTAAAGTATATAATCAGCAGGCCAACGATGATAAAAATGAGATTGCATATCGTACAGAGCAATTCATCAACAAACGACTGGAGAAGATCAATACTGAATTAGGCAACACAGAAGGTGAGCTGGAAAGTTACAAGAAGCGCAACCGCGTGGTAGA
Organism: Candidatus Segatella papionis; assembly: GCA_002297965.1. Classification (GTDB taxonomy): domain Bacteria; phylum Bacteroidota; class Bacteroidia; order Bacteroidales; family Bacteroidaceae; genus Prevotella; species Prevotella papionis. Next base: position 101,568 of record DBLF01000048.1, on the reverse strand, counting down.
GATGAAAATCAACGCCACAGCAGCTGTAGCAAACGCAGACGAATATACACAAAAGTTGAACGAGGCTAATACCCAGGTGGAATTGCTCAAGGAACTTGGCAAGTATATGAATGAGCCTGGCAACCGTTACCAACCTATCCCATCCAATGTAGGTTTGACCGACGAAAGTTCTACCGCCCTCATCAATGAATACAACAAGATTGC
>DBLF01000048.1:72115-101282 GCA_002297965.1 Candidatus Segatella papionis | reverse complement strand
GCACAGTTGGATGACCTCACTGCATCCATCAAGCGTGCCATGCGCCAGGCCAAACTTGGCATGGAAATCCAACGCAACAGCATCGCAGCACAGGCAGGTCAATATGCCAACCAGATTGGCAGTTCACCAGAGCAAGAGCGCGTGTTAACACAGATTGGAAGACAGCAGGAAGTAAAATCAGGCCTCTACTTGATGCTCCTCCAAAAGCGTGAAGAGAACTCTATCTCATTGGCAGCAACTGCCGACAAGGGTAAGATTATCGATGCCCCTTCATTCGTAGGCAAGGTTAGTCCTAAAACTCCTATCATCTTATTGATAGCCTTGGTTTTGGGCTTGGCCATTCCTGCAGGTATCCTCTTCCTCATCGAGTTCTTCAAATATAAGATTGAGGGTCACGAAGATGTTGTGAAGTTGACAAGTGTACCTGTTATCTCAGATATTCCTGTTGCCAGCGACGTTTCCAAGGGTCGCGCCGACATCGTAGTTCATCAGAATGTCAACAACCTGATGGAAGAAATCTTCCGAGGATTACGTACCAACATTCAGTTTATGATGAAACCGGGACAGAAAGTGATGATGTTTACCTCTTCTACTTCCGGTGAGGGTAAGACATTCGTAGCTTCAAACGTAGCCATCTCATTGGCTCTGCTCGGCAAGAAAGTAATTGTTGTAGGTCTTGACATTCGTAAGCCTCGCTTGGCAGAGTTGTTTGAGATTGATAACCACCACAATGGTATCACCAACTTGATGGTTCACGAACATAACACATGGGAAGACATACAGAAGCAAATCTTACCATCAGGCGTTAACGGCAACCTTGATCTGTTGATGGCTGGTCCAGTACCACCTAACCCAGGAGAGTTGATTACACGTCCTAGCCTCGATGACATCATCGCCCAATTAAAGGAGCACTACGACTACGTCGTACTCGACACCGCTCCTGTAGGTTTGGTTAACGATAGCTTGCAGCTGGGTAGAGTAGCAGATATCTGTATCTACGTTTGTCGTGCCGACTACACTCAAAAGGCAATGTTCGGCATGATAAATGGCTTGAACAACGAGAAGAAGTTGCCTAATATGTGCTTAGTATTGAATGGCGTTGACCTTTCAAAGAAGAAGCACAGCTACTACTATGGTGTTGGCAAGTATGGTAAGTATGGCAAGTATGGCAACTATGGCAATTACGGTAATTATGGCAAATATGGCTCATACGGACAGTATGGTAGCTATGGTAATTATAGCAATAGCCACTATGGCAATGCAAATGATACTAGTATCAAAAAATAAAATACATCAACAGATATGGCAACAATAGCAGTAGATTTTGATGGTACAATCGTTACCCATGAGTACCCAAAGATAGGCACCGAACTGCCATTCGCAACAGAGACATTGAAAATGTTGATTAAAGACGGTCATCGTCTTATCCTGTGGAGTGTGCGTGAAGGCAAGCTCCTACAGGAAGCAGTTGACTGGTGCAAGGAACGTGGAGTTGAATTTTGGGCTGTCAACAAGGATTATCCGGAGGAAAGCCTTGACAACAACAACCACTTCTCACGTAAGTTGAAAGCAGACTACTTTATTGATGATCGCGGAATCGGCGGGTTGCCTGATTGGGGTGAGATTTACCAAATTATAAGTAAGCACACCAGCTATCGCAGAATTCTCAAACACAAATATTGTGTTCAACAAGAACCACCAAAGAAGAAACACTGGTGGAAACGTGGATAAACCACATCCCATACTTTTAAATTCAAAAAAGGTGAATTGATAAGTTTTCAATTCACCTTTTTTATTATGTTGACTTCCAAAACTAATAAGTTTCAAGAACACAGAGAACTTCAAATAACACAGAAACCTCTATGCTGAAAAGCTCTAATAGAACAGAACCTCTAATAGCATATATACATATATAGAAAAAGAGCGTGCTCGAAATTAACAACAAGCACACTCTTTTTTAATGTCTTTGAAATCTATAGAAACTAGAAGAACAAGTAGCGATTATCGACTACATGAGCCTTCAAATAAAGTTCATTCATAAAGTTACCAGCATACTGCATAGCCTTCTGGCGGCATTTCTGCTCGTATGCTTTCTCGTCGAACTTAACAGGACGGTTTGTCTTATTAGTAACCTGGAAGAGATAAACACCTGCATTACCCTTAACTGCGTGGGCTACAAAAGCACCCTTCTTGGTTGCCGCAACTGCACCTGACAAAGCAGGTTCGCTAGCACCTGTAGCTGCAACGAATGTAGGAGCAGCAAAGGTAATTTGATTAACTGAAGAAACCTTGGCACCCTTAGCCTTGGCAGCAGCGATATTCTTCACACCAGCAACCTTAGCCATAATTTGCTCAGCCTTCTTGTCCTTGATAACTTCAGCCTTTATCATCTCATTTACCTGAGGATCGCTCAAGTCGCGATAACCAACACGATGAATTTTATCAAGAACTACAACCAACAAGTGATTGTTATCACCACATTCATACATAGGAGAAACTGCCCCCTCCTTGGTATCACCATCAAAAATCCACTTCAAAGCCTCACGAGTGGCATGGATGTTAGCTACATAATGAGTAGCTGTTGTTACATCTTTCAAACTCTGTACGTTGTAACCATTCTTAGATGCATTCTTCAGCAAATCTTCTGACTTTGGATTGGCACTAACGAAGCTTGAGAACTTATTATAAGCTGTACGATAGGTACCATTAGAGAACTGGATTTCCTTCTTGATGACAGCGGCGACATATTTGTCAACCATAGCCTTACGATCACAAACCTGAAGGATTACATATCCCTGACCTAGCTGAATCTCATTCAAAGCATTTACAGCCGCAGTATTCAAAGTGTTGATAAAGGTCTTGTTGTCCTTATCCATAGTCTGTGCATATTCATACTGCTTAGTAGTCATCCAAGCCTTTTCTCCTGTCTGACCATATTTCTTAGCGATAGCTTCGAAATCAGCACCAGCTGCAAGAGCACCATGAATGGAATCTGCTTTGGTCTTAGCCTCATCCTGGGAAGCGGCAGCTACCTGAATAACACGATACTGGATAGAATCAGGCAACTGCTGCTTGCTCATCAATCTCACAATATTCAAAGTATTGTCAGCAGTATTTACCTTTACGGCAGAAGTTGTGCCAACAGCCATGGAATCAATATCAGCTGCAATATCTTGAGGGAAAGCTTCCTTGCTTACAGGAATGCCCAAGTATGCAACTGAAGATGCAGACTTACGAACGATTTCTGTAGGGTCAGCAGCTGCAGCAAGAGCTGTCTTATAACCAGCAAATTCCTTATTCAAAGCAGCACGATCTGCCTGAGAAGCTTGTACCAGTACATCAACAAACTTGATGTCACGGCTTTCAACTGGCTGTTTGAAACGAGCCTTCAACTCATCGTACTTAGCCTTCAAGTCACTTTCTTCAACTTTCACCTTATCGTCCTGAATATCAGAGTATGGGAAAGCAGCCAATTGGATTTGACTCTCCTCATTTTCCTCCTTGAAAGCCATCTTTGCCTCTACAGGATTAGACAAGAAGCAATGAGCCAAAAGTGCCTGATACTTCTGAGCCAAAGTCTGCTGACGGAGTGTTTTCTCGATAAAAGACCAATAATTATAAATCTTGGTATATTGATCCATCATCTGAGCGTTGGCAGAAGGGTTAGCTTTTTGAGCCTTGTAGTCTGCCAAGAATTTCTGAAGAGCAGAAGCATCAAAACGACCAGTTTGCTGGTTTACGAAAGGAGTCTGCTGAAGCATAGGATTCGTACCTGTCTTCAAAATATCCTGAAGCTCGGCGTCAGTAACAGTAAGCCCCAACTTTCCTGCCTCCTCTGCAACAATCTGATTTTGCACGTATGTATTCCATACCATGTCCTTCACCTGATTCATTTGTTCCTCAGGAAGGTTCTCCTGTCCTTGTTGCATTTTAATAACCTCTGTGTACTCATCAACGAGCTTTTGGAAATCTTGCACGCTGATTTTTTCGCCATAGACCTCACCTACTTGCTGTCGCTCATTATTTTTTGCGGAATCGCATGAGCGGAAAGCTTCTTCGGCAATGAAGGCGAAAAGACCGAAACTGATAATACATACCAGTATCACGCCTCTTTTTCTAATTGTTCCTAATGCTGCCATTACGTTTTAATTATTATTATTATTTATTTTTCCATTGATAGCAGGAAGTTCACAGAACATTACCTACTGCGTACTAACATCAAGCGAAAGAAAGAAAAGTGTATCCATTTCTATTTTTGCAAAATGCAGCCAATTGTTTGCAAAATTACAAAAATTATACGAGAAAAGGGAATTTTTCGATGTCTTTTTTGGCAAGAAGCACAAAAAAAGCGAAAAATTCCCTTTTTCAATCCAACTACTTGATGATGTGGAGTTTTACTAGCTCTATCTTTCTTGAAGTGGACTTGATGATTTTAAACTCATAATTATCAAACTTGATGACCTCGTTCAATTTAGGAAAGCTCTGATATTCATGGAGTATCAATCCGCCAACCGTCATATACTCGTCACTCTCCGGCAATTCCAAATCAAACATATCATTCACTTTGTCTATTTCCAATCTAGCAGACAACAGATAATCACCATCGTCAAGTTTCTTGGCCACATACTTGGTGGAATCATGCTCATCTTCTATATCTCCAAAGATTTCCTCTACAATGTCTTCCAAACTGACCAATCCACTCGTACCGCCGAACTCATCTACTACGACACCAAGCGTCTTTTTCTGCTGCAAAAAGGTCTGCATGAGTTTCTGAGCTTGCATCGTTTCTGGGACAAAAGGCATCGTACGAATATGGTCTTGCCAACGTTGAGGATTATGAAAGAGCTCTGAGCTATGGATATAGCCCACCACATGATCAATATCCGTCTCATAGACAATGATCTTAGAGTTGCCACTTTCTATAAACTTTTGGCGAAGTTCTTCCAATGAAGTGTTGACATCCACAGCCTGTATCTCGGTACGAGGCACCATGCAATCTCGCACCTTCGTGTCAGAAAAATCCAAAGCATTTTGGAATATCTTAACTTCATCATTAATTTCATCCTCATTGGTGGCATTATCAATGCTCGACTGAACAAGATAGTCCAAATCTACCTTAGAGAAGCCCTCATCACCTTCCTCTGCCTCCATCTTCATTCCCAAGAGACGAAGGAGACATTTGCTCAAGAATGTACTAAACTTACTGATAGGCCACAAGATAACGTAGCACAAATAAGCAAAAGGACTAAAAACTGCCAGCAGTTTATTAGGGCTAGACTTAAAAAGTGTCTTTGGTAAAAACTCTCCTGTAAAGAGCACGATGAGTGTTGATAAAATGGTATCTGCTGTTACCTTGAAGCCATCGTCAAAACCTGCAAATATAGTATTGTCGAAGAGACGTGCTATCAAGATACCATATACTACCAAGGCAATGTTGTTGCCCACCAGCATCGTGCTAACGAAGCCATTGGGATGATTATAAAAGAGCGACAGCAACCGCTGGGTAAGTCCATTCTTTTCCTTATCCATTTCTGCCAACATGCGGTTTGAAGACACAAAGGCTATCTCCATTCCACTAAAGAATGCAGAAAACACCATAGTGACAACTATGCCAACAATTAGACTCACATCAACTTCTTCCATCATTTTTCAAAAACATAAATAAACCAGCAATCTAAGAGTTCTATTAACTTTCTACCATTAATGCATGATTGGGATAGTAGTAGTTGCTCTTTGCGGAGTAGCAGGCTGGCGCATTGGCGAAGCCGACGAGTCTGACGGAGCTGTAGCAGCAGAACTATTACCGCCGCCAAAGTCATCTCTCTCGAAACTACCCTTGGAATTGCTTACAAAATATCGAGTCATTCGCTCATCGCTCCAGAAATGAGATCCCTGAAGGGTTCGTTCCGGAGTAACCAGTTTACTAAACACATTACTAGACAGTTCATGCTTATTCTCATCCCAAGTGAGTTGTTCGCTCGTGAAGCGCAATCCATCCTTGGTCAAGATTCTAACACGCCCATATAGTTTCCAAATTCGCTCCTGATCAAAGTAATAGGCAGTATCACACTGAATATAACTATTGATATGGAACTTCTCATCAAACTGTTCAAGCAACATACCTTTATCGAATATCCATCGCGAAGGATGACGATTGGTATTCACTTCCCATCGCTCCGTCACAATGCGATACTTGATGACACCAGAATCACTGATAAGCGTGTTGACACCATAAGAAGTCATCATCGCCACAGAGTCTCTATCATGGATAGCAGGCGCAGTATGCTCTACTTGATCCTGACAAGCCGTCAAGACCAAGGACATCCAAAAGACTGTCATTAAAAAATATTTTATCTTATACATTATTATATATAGAAGAGAAGTGTTAGAAAATCTCAGAGAGTATGAGACTAAAGGCTGGATTTACTGCATCTTCCACTTCTTGAACCAATCTTCATTGAACGTAAAGCCAATATTCAAGCGAAAAATATTCTCTTTGATGAGTCCTGTGGCGGAGTTTCTAACCCACTGTCCACTGATATTAAGCTGCGAACGGTTATTATAAGAATTAATGATTGGAATGCCAAAGCCTGCACTCACAGAGAACTCCTTGGGACCATCCACACCATTCACTTTATAATATGGAGAAGCATAGCTAACACCAGCACGATAAGCCACGCGCTTGAAGAAAGCACGATTACGTTCGCCATAGCAATACTGGAATCCAAGGTTTATCTTGCTTCGATCCTTATATATTCCACTGCGCAAAGCCCAAGGTTCGCTGGCATCAGCCTCATAAGTAGGATAACCTAAGCTTCCCCATTTCTGCAAAGTGTAATCCAAGCCCACTTTCCATTGGTTGTTATGGTTCCACATCAAACCTGCGCCATACATATCAGGCAACTTATAGGCATTGGCAATGCTGAAAGAAAGCGTGTCGGCTGTACCAGACTGAGCATTGTAGGAAACCATATTCATATCTGCATCCGCATGAAGATTATGCCCCATAGTATAGGTCAAACCCAATGTCAGCTCATCCTTCTTGGAAACCTTGTAAGTATATTGCAAGCCCAAGTCCAACTTATAGTTCTTTACACTAGTGCCATATATGCGAGACAATGTCTTATAGTAACTATTACTGTAAGCATTCTGCACAGTTCTATCAATCGAGCCCCAAAGATAAGACAAATTAGCACCAATCGAGAAACCCTTGAAAGGTGCCCAGCCTGCACCCAAATAAACTTGATGCAAACCACCATCGCCAGAATAACTGTTGGTATAAGTTACATCTTTATCATCCTGGTTTACCCAACCACTAGAAGAATAATTATAACCCACATTGGTGAAAGGCAATATACCAAAGCTCATTCCGATATGAGGAAACAAGCGGAAGCCTCCTACAACATAATCGATATTTGAATTATTGGCATTCTTCTTGACACCATTTTCATTAAAATTGGTAACTTGTCCAGAAATGCCGGCATCCAAGATGAAAGTCATAGAGTCGATGGATGCATACGAGGCAGGGTTCAAATAGTTGATTTGGTTATGCTCATGAAAACCAAGACCGACACCATTCATACCTCGATTGAAGCCAGAAGTTTGGTCAGACAAAACGCCTAGACCATACTGGCTGTATGGAGAATTAGTACCACTTTGGGCATTCGCAAAAAGAGCCGAACCCAACATAAGGGTTGCTAAAAAAAACTTTCTCATTTATAATAAATCAGTAAAAATTACATTCAGAGTGCAAAAGTATTAAAAAAAATCTAGAAAAAAGAAGGTTATTCCAAAATAATAAGTTATTTTTGCATCGTGAAACGATTTAAGCATACATTTAGCGTCATTTTAGCAGTTATTTTAATCAATTTAACTACTATTGTGACTGCGCAGGATTTCTCAGGCAACAACACTCCTGACATTTCTGTGCAGAATAGTCGTGTCAACCAAGCTGCCACAGCTTGGCTCGACTCTGTGGATATCTCTCTCCTAACTTGCGGACCTGGCCAAGAAGTATGGTCATATTATGGTCATTCAGCCCTTCGCATCCAAGATAAAGCCCACGGCACAGACGTAGCAGTAAACTGGGGAATGTTTAGTTTTAAGCAAAACTACTTTATCCTCAGGTTTGTATTCGGACTCACAGACTACCAGATAGGAATATATCCTATGACAGATTTTCTTTCCGAATATGCATCAGAAGGCAGATGGGTTCGCCAACAACGCATCCATCTTTCCAGAGAAGAAAAGCTTAAGATTCTGCACGCCATCGAAGAAAATGCCAAACCAGAAAACCGCGTTTACCGCTACAATTTCTTCTTTGACAACTGTACGACCAGGGCCAGAGAGATGATTCTCACGAACATCGGCTATAGCAACACCAACTTCGACGACACTAGCGCCAACTCTACCTATCGAGAAGAAATACACAAGCTCAACGAGGATCACCGTTGGGCTAGATTTGGCAATGACTTATTAATCGGGCATCTTGCCGACATTCCTATCTCTAGGAGAGAGTGGGAGTTCCTGCCTGACAACTTAAGCCAAGATTTCGCAACTGAAGGTAGAAAAGACAACATCAATGATGAGAACGTATTAGGCGATGGGAATTATCCCAATGCGAGAAACGAATATATCACATTGGTAGATAGCACATTCTATTTGATTGCCCCACAAAGCTCTCAAGCGACAACGAAAAAAGAACTGATCACCCCATTCAAAGTAGGTGTCGCCATAGCTCTGCTCATATTGGGAGTCAGTATCATAGAATGGCGCAGAAAGAAGAATTACTGGATGTTCGATACTTGCCTATTCATTCTAACGGGGTTGCCAGGACTCATTCTCTTTGCAATGATATTCTCGCAGCACCCTACTGTGCAAGTGAACTTTCAGATATTTTTACTTAATCCAGCCAACCTTATCTTTGTGTGGAAAACCACCAAGAAGATGCGACAAGGCAAAAGCTATTGGTATTACGACATTTGGGGATTATGCCTATTAGTGTCATTACTTCTGGAGGTTTGGCAAGACTACGCAGAAGGAATGGGATGTTTGGCATTATCTTTGTTGATAAGATATGCAATCAAGTCAAGCTTATTGGATTTAAGTGAAAACAAACTGAATATACAAAAGCGTATTACGAAGCAATTCAGAAGAAAAAAGTTAAAATACAAGCCGCTAGAAGAGTCAAAGTAGGCAAATCGCTCAAACTGATACTGAAAGCGGGACTAAATAATATTTTAAAAGTATGGTAAACAGATATATCACAGCCCTTCTTGTTGTCCTTGCGGCAACAGGCTTAGAAGCTCAAACTTATCAGCAGGCGCTGAAGTTTGCGCTCAACGATATATCCTACGATGAATTCATCCAGCAACCGGAGGCGAAGGCATTGGAGGACGACATCCTCTGTGTGCTCAAGGCTATCAAGCAAGCCTCCGAGGATGAAAGCATCGCAGAGCACCACCATTTCCTTTCGGCTACAATACCTGCCGAAAGCACTGACATTCTGACAGAGAATCATTCACATATTTGTTTTTACCCCGCTGAGGAGCATAAGTACAAGGCTCCATACGGGAGCATTGTTATTCGAGGTCCCGATATTTTTTAGGCAAAAAGTAACAGAAATCGAGGAATATAGCCCCCAAATGGGCATTTCTTGATGAATTATTGCTGATTTACAGATATTTTTTGTATTTTTGCAGAATCTTTAGCTGCACTCGGCAATAAGAAAGCGCACTTTCATTGCGCTCATTTGCAAAAGATTTGCAAACTAATAAACATCACATCGAATAATAATAAAAATAAATATACACAATGAACTTTAACAAAATTCTTCAGTCGTTGTTTGGCAACAAGTCAACTCGTGATATGAAGTTGATTCAGCCAATCGTAGAAAAAATCAAGGCAGAGTATCCTAAGATGAACGCCTTGAGCAACGACGAACTTCGTGCGAAAACAAAGGAACTCCAGAAGTACGTACAAGAGTATGCCAAGGACGAGAAGGCTAAGATTGCTGACTTGAAGGCTAAGATCGAGGACACTCCTATCGACGAGCGTGAAGGTATCTTCAACCAGATTGATAAGTTGGAGAAGGAAGCACTCGACAAGTACGAGGTTGCCCTCAACGAGGTATTGCCTCAGGTATTCGCCATCGTGAAGGATACCGCTCGCCGTTTCGCAGAGAACGAGGAGACTGTGGTTACAGCCACTGACTTCGACCGTGAGTTGGCAGCCAACCCTGCCAACGACTTCGTTACCATCGAAGGTGACAAGGCTATCTATCACAACCATTGGACTGCCGGCGGCAACGATATGAAGTGGGAAATGATCCACTACGACGTTCAGCTCTTCGGTGGTGTTGTTCTTCACCAGGGTAAGATTGCCGAGATGGCTACTGGTGAGGGTAAGACCCTCGTGGGTACTACCCCTATCTTCTTGAATGCCTTGACTGGCAATGGTGTTCACGTCGTAACCGTGAACGATTACTTGGCTAAGCGTGACTCAGAGTGGATGGGACCTCTTTATATGTTCCACGGTCTCTCAGTGGATTGCATCGACAAGCACCGTCCAAACTCTGACGAGCGTCGCAAGGCATACATGGCAGACATCACCTTCGGTACCAACAACGAGTTTGGTTTCGACTACTTGCGTGATAACATGGCGACTAACCCAGCCGACCTCGTACAGCGTCAGCACAACTACGCCATCGTCGATGAGGTTGACTCCGTGTTGATCGATGATGCCCGTACTCCATTGATTATCTCAGGTCCTATCCCTAAGGGCGACGACCAGATGTTCGAGCAGTACCAGCCATTGGTAGAGAAACTTTACGAGGTAGAGCGCAAGCAGGCTACAGAGTTGCTCGCCGAGGCTAAGCAGAAGATTGCCGAGGGAACAAAATCAAAGAACCAGCAGTTGCTCGACGATGGTTTCCTCGCCCTCTATCGTTCTTACAAGGCACTGCCTAAGAACAAGCCATTGATCAAGTTCCTCTCCGAGGAAGGTATCAAGGCTGGCTTGTTGAAGACCGAGGAGTACTACATGGCAAACAACAACCGTGAGATGCCTAAGGCTGTTGAGCCTTTGTATTTCGTGGTAGATGAGAAATTGAACTCTGCCGACCTTACCGACAAGGGTACAGATTGGTTGGCTAAGCAGGTAAACGACAAGGAACTCTTCGTCTTGCCTGATATCACTACTGAGATGAGTGAGTTAGAGGCTCGCACAGACCTCTCCGACCAGGAACGTCTCGACAAGAAGGACGAACTCTTGGCACACTACGGTGTACAGAGTGAACGTGTTCACACCTTGCAGCAGCTCTTGAAGGCTTACACCATGTTCAACAACAACGACGAGTATGTTGTGATGGACGGACAGGTGAAGATTGTCGATGAGCAGACAGGTCGTATCATGGAAGGTCGTCGCTGGAGCGATGGCTTGCACCAGGCTATCGAGGCAAAGGAGCACGTCAAGGTGGAGGCTGCCACACAGACCTTCGCTACCATCACCCTGCAGAACTACTTCCGTATGTACCACAAGTTGGCTGGTATGACTGGTACAGCTAGTACAGAGGCTGGTGAGTTCTGGGACATCTACAAACTCGATGTTGTAGAGATTCCTACCAACCGCCCTATCCAGCGCAAGGACCTCGACGACCGTGTCTATAAGACTGCTCGTGAGAAGTATCGTGCTGTCATCGACGAGATTGAGGAGACACGTAATGCAGGTCGCCCAGTCTTGGTAGGTACCACTTCCGTGGAGATTTCAGAGTTGTTGAGCAAGATGTTGAAGATGCGCAACATTCCTCATAATGTATTGAACGCCAAGTTGCACCAGCAGGAGGCTCAGATTGTAGCCGAGGCAGGTCGCTCCATCAATGGCAAGGGTGCCGTAACCATCGCTACCAACATGGCTGGTCGTGGTACCGATATCAAGTTGACTCCAGAGGTGAAGGCAGCAGGTGGTCTCGCCATCATCGGTACAGAGCGTCATGAGAGCCGTCGTGTTGACCGTCAGCTCCGTGGTCGTGCCGGTCGTCAAGGTGACCCAGGTTCTTCAGTATTCTACGTATCTTTGGAGGATAAGTTGATGCGTCTCTTTGCTTCTGAGCGTATTGCCAAGGTGATGGACCGTTTAGGCTTCGAGGATGGTGAGCGTATCGAGAGTCCGATGATCAGCAAGAGCATCGAACGTGCCCAGCGCAAGGTCGAGGAGAACAACTTCGGTATCCGTAAGCACCTCTTGGAGTATGATGACGTGATGAACCGTCAGCGTACCGTTATCTACGAGAAGCGTCGCCATGCCTTGATGGGTGAGCGTATCGGTATGGATATCGCCAACATCATCTGGGACCGCGTACTCAACATCGTCAACAACAACGACTTCGAGGGCGCTAAGGAAGAGTTCTTGAAGATTCTCGCCATGGAGATTCCATTCAACGAGGATGAGTATGAAAACGGCAGACGTGAGGACTTGGCAGAGCGTGCCTTCCAGGAAGCGATGGCAGCCTTCAAGCGCAAGACCGACCGCATCCAGACTACCGCTATGCCTATCATCAAGCAGGTTTACGAGAACCAGGGTGCTATGTACGAGCGCATCATGGTGCCAATCACTGATGGCAAGCGCATGTACAACATCCCTTGCAACCTCAAGGATGCTTACGAGAGCGAGGCTAAGAGCGTAGTGAAGGAATTCGAGAAGAGCGTAGTGCTCCACATCATCGACGATGACTGGAAGGAGAACCTCCGCAAGCTCGACGAACTTCGCCACTCTGTACAGAACGCCAGCTACGAGCAGAAGGATCCACTCTTGATCTTCAAGTTGGAAAGTGCCAAGATTTGGGATGCAATGATCAATGATATGTACGACCGTATCGCCAGCATCTTGATGCGTGGTCAGATTCCAGTGATGGAGCAGGAGCAGCCTGTACAGGAGGCAGCCCCAGAGCAGCACACACAGCAGAACTACGTAGAGAGCAAGGTTGACATCGACGCTGAGCGTGAGGCTCAAGAACGTGCTGCCAACCAGGATACTCGTGAGGGTGCTGACCAAGTGAACCGCACTCCATACCGTGCCGAGCGCATGCCTCGCCCTAACGATCCATGTCCATGCGGCAGCGGCAAGAAGTTTAAGAACTGCCACGGCAGAAACTTGCAGGCATAAACTTGCAGACCGTTTTTTGCAGGCTTAATCACAATAAATAATGATAAGAATACCTAGATTTGATGATACTCTCATCATTTCTAGGTATTTTTATATATAATAACATCATTACTACCGAGTTGCAAAGATTATTTAGTAATTTTGCAGCTGAAAAGAAAATAGCTGAAAGCTCGGCAAAAAGCAATTAAAGAAAACGGGCTGAAAGTCCAAAAGCACCTAGCCTAGGGCAACACCCTAGTAGGTAAAGGCATAATATAGACAAACGCCCAGAAAGGGCAAAAGCATAAGAAAACAGATATGAAATTATCAGAACTTAAAACAGGAGAAAGTGGTGTTATCGTCAAAGTTTCCGGTCACGGTGGCTTCCGCAAGAGAGTCATCGAGATGGGATTCATCAAGGGCAAACGTGTGGATGTACTCCTCAATGCCCCTCTCCAAGACCCCGTAAAATACAAGATTATGGGTTACGAGGTTTCGCTTCGCCATAGCGAGGCAGACCATGTAGAAGTGGTTTCCATCGATGAGGCGAAACATGACGCAGAGCTCAATAAGGTCGACGAACAAGGTCACGAACAAGTAATCAACTCTCAAGTAATAGACTCACAAGATGCCGACGAGCAAGCGCTCGGCGACAAGATGCTCGTGGCAGAAAAGAAAGAAACAACAGGCAATGCCAGCAGCGAGGCTCTTGCCGAACAAGAAGCAGACCGCCTGCACCATGTCATCAATGTGGCATTGGTGGGTAACCCTAATTGTGGCAAGACCTCCTTGTTTAACTTCGCTTCGGGAGCACACGAGCGTGTGGGCAACTATAGCGGTGTAACCGTGGATGCCAAGGTGGGCGAAGCTGATTACAACGGCTATCACTTCAACCTGGTTGACCTTCCGGGCACCTATTCCCTCTCCGCCTATTCGCCAGAGGAACTCTATGTGCGCAAGCAGCTCATCGAGCACACACCTGATATCGTCATCAATGTCATCGACACCAGCAACCTGGAGCGCAATCTCTATCTCACCACCCAGTTGATAGACATGCACATCCGCATGGTTTGCGCCCTCAACATGTTTGACGAGACCGAGAAACGTGGCGACAATATCGACTACGACAAGCTCGGCGAACTCTTCGGAATCTCCATGATTCCTACCGTCTTCACTAACGGTCGAGGCGTCGACAAACTTTTTGAGACCATCATCGAACTCTATGAAGGCAAGGAAGACTCTAGCGCCCACTACCGTCATATCCACATCAACCACGGACACGAGATAGAGCACGGCATCGAACATATACAGAAGTATCTGAAGGTAGATGACAGCATCCGCCAACGCTACTCCACCCGATACCTCAGCATCAAGCTCTTGGAGAACGACAAGCACGCCGAGGAATACGTGAGCCATTTGAACTCAGCGAAGGAAATCTTCGCCGCTCGCGACGAGGCTGCCAAGCGTGTGAAAGAAGAGATGCAAGAAGATAGCGAGACCGCCATCATGGACGCCAAGTATGGTTTCATCCATGGCGCCTTGCAGGAGGCAGGATACGAGACAGGTAAGGCGAAGGACACCTATCAGGTGACTCACCTCATCGACCGAGTACTCACCAACAAGTACGTAGGCTTCCCTATCTTCATCCTCCTCTTGTTCATCATGTTCTCAGCCACCTTCGTACTAGGCGAGATTCCAAAGGGATGGATTGAGGACGGCGTGGCATGGTTGGGCGACTTCATCAGCAACACGATGCCTGATGGACCTGTCAAGGATATGTTGGTGGATGGTGTTATCGGGGGTGTAGGAGCCGTCATCGTGTTCCTGCCACAGATTCTCATCCTCTACTTCTTCATTTCCTACATGGAGGATTCGGGCTACATGGCTCGTGCCGCCTTCATCATGGACAAGTTGATGCACAAGATGGGCTTGCACGGCAAATCGTTCATTCCGCTGATTATGGGATTCGGCTGCAACGTACCAGCCGTGATGGCAACCCGAACCATCGAGAGCCACCGCTCCCGCCTCATCACCATGCTAATATTGCCACTGATGAGTTGTTCGGCTCGCCTACCTATATATATTATGGTGATAGGAACGTTCTTTGCCCTGCAATACCGTTCACTCATCATGGTATCGCTCTATTTGATAGGCATCTTCCTTGCCGTCATTCTGAGCCGCATCTTTGCATCTTTCGTCATCAAGGGCGAGGACACCCCATTCGTGATGGAGTTGCCACCTTACCGCTTCCCTACCTGGAAGGCGATAGGTCGCCATACTTGGGAGAAAGGCAAGCAATACCTGAAGAAGATGGGAGGCATCATTCTTGTGGCAAGCATCATCGTCTGGGCGCTCGGCTACTTCCCTCACAACGAGGAGCTTGACAACCAGGCACAGCAGGAGCAGAGCTACATCGGCAGAATAGGCAAGACCATAGAGCCAATCTTCACCCCACAAGGTTTCGACTGGAAACTCGACGTAGGTTTGGTATCTGGCGTAGGTGCCAAGGAGATTGTAGCCTCAACGATGGGTGTACTCTATAGTAACAACGACAGTTTCTCAGACGATCAAGACTATAACGATGAGGACGGCAAGTACGAGGTACTGAAGAAGCAGATGACCTCCGACTTGAAGAAGACATACGGCTATAGCGAGGCCGAGGCCGACTCGAAGGCAACGCTCACCGCCTATTGCTTCTTGCTCTTCGTACTGCTCTACTTCCCTTGTATCGCAACTATTGCCGCCATCAAGGGTGAGACAGGCAGTTGGAAATGGGCAGGCTTCGCCGCAGGCTACACCACGCTGTTGGCATGGGTAATATCGGCACTGGTCTTCCAGATAGGAAGTTTGTTTATCTAATTTTTTGAAAGTTTGTACAAAAATTTCTCATCCATACTCAAGTCATCATCTAGAAGATTTTGAGTATGGATTTGACGTTAAAACAGCTATCATCCCTGCTTTTTGCAAGATAGTTTTTCTATAGTTGTACGACCATAGATTTTGCTAGATTTGACTTTTTCTCACACTTCTTTTAACAAGCTAGTTTTCAGTTAGTTAGCAAAACTCCTCATATTTTCATTTTTTAGAAATAAAATAGAACTAAATGAAAATGCGCTAATATTAGATGGTAAAAAGAACATTTTATCAACATTTCCTCCTTTTTTATTATTAAAAAAGAGCCTTTTCTTTGTGGATTCCAAATATTTATGCTATCTTTGCAGAAAAATAAAGAATAGGAGAATCGGATATGGTCAGTGACACAACAAATAGAAGACTTGCTAGACGCAATCGTATTTATCGCAAGCGCATCCCTTACGGAATGATGAACTTCGTTTCTGTGAGAAGGGATGATTGTTACTATGTGGATAAGACGCAATTTATCGAAGATATAGAAGACTCGAATAAATTTTTCTTCTATATTCGCCCTCGTCGTTTCGGCAAGAGCCTTACCCTCTCCATGCTCAAACAATACTACGATGTGAACATGGCTGACAGATTCGAGGAACTTTTTGGTGGACTCTACATCGGCGAGAACCCGACACCTGAGCACAATACCTATCTCATCATCTCCCTCAACTTTGCTGTCATAGATGCCAATCTTGAAAACTACAAGAAGGGATTGGATGCGCATTGCAACACTGAGTTCAATTACTTTTGCGATGTCTATGCCCAATATCTACCAGCCAACCTCAAGGAAGAGATGAACAAGAAGGATGGTGCTGCCGAGCAACTCGACTATCTCTGCAAGGAATGCAAGAAGACAGGACAAAAGGTGTACCTTTTCATCGACGAGTACGACCATTTCACCAATACTATCCTCTCCGAGCCAAAATGTCTCGATAGCTACAAGGCTGAGACTCATGGCACAGGTTATCTGCGCAAGTTTTTCGACACCATCAAGTCAGCCACGGATAGCACCTTGGAACGTGTGTTCGTTACAGGTGTAAGCCCTGTAACCATGGACGACTTGACCAGCGGTTTCAACATCGGTACCAACTATTCCCTGGAATATGAGTTTAATGAGATGACGGGCTTCACAGAGGATGAGGTGCGTGACTTGCTCACTTACTACACCGATACCCTGGGCTTGCACAACTATACGATAGACGAACTCATCGAGATCATGAAGCCATGGTACGACAACTATTGCTTTGCAGAAGACGCATACGGTGAAACAACCATGTACAACTCAAACATGGTGCTCTATTTCATAGACCATTACATCAGAAACCGAGGTAAGTTGCCGAAGAATATGATAGAGGAGAACATCCGTCTCGACTACAACAAGCTTCGCATGCTCATCCGCAAGGACAAGGAATTTGCCCACGATGCCTCCATCATCCAGCAACTCGTACAAAATGGCTTTGTGACAGGAGAGCTAAAGACAGGTTTCCCTGCCGAAAAGATAGGAGATCCCGACAATTTCGTAAGCCTACTCTACTACTTCGGTATGGTTACCATAGCTGGACAGTATAAAGGCAAGACCAAGTTTGTGATTCCAAACCAAGTGGTACGTGAGCAGATATTCCAATATCTACTGGACACCTACAAAGAGAACGACCTGCAATACGACTCTTACGAAAAAGGGAACTTAGAAAGTGATTTGGCATACGAAGGCAAATGGAAGCCATATTTCCAATACATCGCCGACTGCCTACACAAGTATTCGTCACAGCGCGACCATCAGAAGTATGCCAAGTCGAAGGAGACCGATGCCCATATGCAGCAACTACGTGAGGATGCCATCGCCCAAGTAAACCGCTACGCTGAGAGTGAAGTGGTGACATCAGCCATCAAGACCACACAGTTGCACAAGATTATTGTAGTATATAAAGGCACAGAGATGGTGGTTTGCGAAGAGATTTAATACACTTTGAGTTATGACAGAAAATACAAATAGAATATTGCCATTAGGCATTCAGTCTTTCACAGAAATCAGAAAGAAAGGACTTCTATACATTGACAAGACAGACCTAGTTTGGGAACTTGCCAATAGCGGAAAAAAATACAATTACCTGAGCCGCCCACGTCGCTTCGGTAAGTCACTACTCGTGGATACCATCCAGACCTATTTCGAGGGAAAGAAGGAGCTTTTCGAAGGATTGAAAATCATGCAACTAGAAAAGGAATGGAAAAAGTATCCTGTCATTCGACTCGACATGAGCAGAGGTGGAGCAGAAGCTGCATCCCTTAATTCCTATCTAAACATCACTTTCAGCCGATACGAGAAAGAATATGGCGTAACTCCTGCATCAGAAGATTCTTTGGCCGACCGCTTTGACAACATCATACAAACTGCCTGCAAACAGACAGGGCTACAGGTTGTCATCCTCATAGATGAATACGACTCGCCATTGCAACACTCTTGGAAAACTCCCGAGCATGATGCATGCACCGCTATCTACAAATCTGTCTTTTCCATTCTGAAAGCGGACGATGAATTTGAGAAATTCGTCTTCATCACGGGCATAACCAAATTCACACAAATCTCTCTGTTCTCTGTGCTCAACAACTTGACCAACATCAGCTTCGACCCTCAGTTTGCTGCCATCTGCGGCATTACCAAAGACGAAGTGGTAAACAATTTCATGCCAGAGATAGAAAAAATGGGCGAAGTAAACGATTGGACATCAGAGGAAACCATCCGGCAACTCAAAGCATACTACGACGGCTATCATTTCAGCCGCAGGAACATGGTAGATATTTTCAATCCGTTCAGCCTCCTCAATGCATTGTCAGACAGCGACCTACAGAGTTATTGGGCTGCATCTGGCGCCACATCTATGTTGCCTAAATTCGTGGATGACATGGAGATACATGTGTCTGATTTCGACAACTGTTGCCTTGACAGAGTTACCATTGAGACTTCAGATGTTACAGGTGGAGGTTCTGAACTATTCCTCTACCAGTCTGGCTATCTTACCATCAAAGGCTATGAGGACGGTGTTTATCTCCTCGGAATCCCAAACCATGAGGTAAGACAAGCACTTTATAAAGTCGTGGTTCCAGCCCTGACCATGAAGACCAACGCGCAAGCCATCACCGCGCAAAGCCAGTTGATGTTAGCCTCTCAAAGGGGAGACCTGGAAGGTGCCAAAAAGGCATTAAAGTCTTTGATAGCTGATGTACCATACAGCAACAAAAAGCTGGAATGTATGGATATGGAAGAGCGTTATCGTCTCATCATCAGTACGATATTCAACGCCATTGGTTTCAAGGTAGAAGTGGAACGAATGATTTCCACTGGCAGAATCGACATAGTAATCTATACACGCCGTATCATCTATGTATTGGAGCTGAAACTATCCAACAATGGAGGAATGAAGGCTGCCGAGAGCCAAATAAACGACAGAGATTATACCCAACCATTCCAAGCCGATGGCAGAAAGGTCATTGCCCTCGCCGTAGAACTCGACAGCATGGGCAAAGGACTCATCGACTGGAAAGAAATCAAGTGACATCAGAAACGCCCATAGACTTCGATGATATGGAAGTCTATGGGCGTTTTATTTGTCTATATATCCTTCACTCGCTTGCTCACTTTCCCTGCGATGAAAGCGATGAAGAGTCCGAAGCAAGCGGCGATACTGATGGCGATGCGAAGATTCGTAGCCTCTGAGAGCCAGCCGATGATAGGAGGTCCTACCAAGAAACCGAAGAAGCTGATGCTCGAAACAATGGTGATGGCGATGCTCGCCTTCATCGTTCCCAACTTTCCTGCGATACTATAACAGATAGGAACCGACGAGGAAATTCCGAAACCTACGAGCAAGAAGCCCAAGGTAGCCGTGACGAGATAGGGCAAGGCGGCTGCCAACCACAAGCCCGAAACAATCAGCATGCCACACACCTTCAGCACTTTCGATGGTCCATACTTCGTCACAAAGCCATCGGCAAGGAATCTTCCCAACGTCATCGCTCCCATACCTGCCACATAGCCCGCACGGATGAAAGCCTCATCGGGCTTCACTACGGAAGAGAAATACACACTACTCCAGTCATATACTGTTCCCTCGCAAAACATACCCCCGAATCCCATCAGTCCCAAGAGGAACAAGGTGGGGTCGATGGTCTTGAAGGAAAACTTCGGAACATCCTCTTCCTCCGCCTTCGCCATGTCATCGTTCACGAGATAACGGAAACCGAGGGCGATAATCAGATAACTCATCGCCAAGATGCAACCGAAATGCACCTGTGTGCTCAGCAGCATATTGGCGAATACCGCTCCGATGATGCCTCCAGCGAAACCGCCCAAGCTCCACAAGCCGTGAAACGACGACATGATGTTGCGCCCATACAGTTTCTCTAACAAGCAAGCCTGTGTATTGGTGGCGATGTTCATCAAGTTCGCCATCATGCCAAAAGCTACCAGTCCCAGGATGAGGTGAAACACCGTGGTGCTACAGCCGATGCAGAACAAGGCGAGGGCATAAAGCACTTCCGACAACACCAGCATTTTCTTGCTGCCAAACTTGCTCACCAAGATACCCGAAAACGTCATCATCAGAAGTTGCCCGATGGGAATGGCGAAGAGCACTGTTCCCAACTGTCCGTTGCTGAGATGCAACAGATGCTTTACGTCTGGAATACGACTTGCCCAACTGGCAAACACCACGCCCGGCACGAAATAATAAGCCGCAACCGCCACTCGCTTGCGAGCCAAATCACTCAAGTTATTCAATCTACTCAAACCTTTCATCTTATTCAATGTCATCCTATATTATATACCTATTATTATATAGAGGTACCTATTTATTATATAGAGAGATACCTATTTTATCTATTTGCGGGTGCAAAATTACGAAAAAAAGAAGAAGAAACACAAGTTTTGAACGAAAAAGAGTAGCTCATGTCAAAAATAAGCCGTACCTTTGCATAAGATAAGCTGCACTCGGCAATTTGAAAGCAAGCTTTCATTGCGCTCGTTTGCATTACCTTTTCAAAAGACAAATAAAAAACAAACTAACAATGAAGAAACAAACTATCATCGCAATGGCATTCGCCCTCGCTTTGGCAATGCCTACTTTCGCACAAAAAAACAAAGCGGAAAATTCCGCAACAGGCAGTTCTGCCAAAATACAGCTCACCAAGGAGCAGAAAGCCGCACAAAAGGAGATGGTCCAAAAGACAGCCAACCACCCTTGGCGTGGCAAGAAAGTTGCTTACTTCGGCGACTCCATCACCGACCCCAACATCAAGGCCTCAAAGGTGAAGTACTGGGGATTCCTACAGGAGTGGCTCGGCATCACTCCGTATGTATATGGCGTGAGCGGCAGAATGTGGAACGACATTCCTCGCCAAGCCGACAAGTTGAAGGCAGAGCATGGAGATGACTTCGATGCCATCCTCATCTTTATCGGAACCAACGACTACGGCAACAGTACCCCGATAGGCGAATGGTACAGTGAGACTTTCGACACCGTGAGGGTAGCTCGTAACAAGCAACCAAGCCAAGTGGTAAATCGTCGCCATCGCCACTTCGTGATGGACAAGAACACCTTGAAAGGCCGCATCAACATCGCCATGTCTAAGTTGAAGCAGATGTATCCTACCAAGCAAATCGTCATCATGACTCCAGTGCATCGTGCATTCTTCAGTCTTGGCGACACCAACGTGCAGCCAGACGAGATGTATGAGAACGCACGAGGTCTCTATCTCGACGATTACATCCAGGCGATTAAGGAGGCGGGCAATGTTTGGGCAGTACCAGTCATCGACCTCAACTCCCTCTCCGGCCTCTTCCCTATCTATGATGCTGGCGCACAGATGTTCAACAAGATGGACACCGACCGCCTGCACCCTAACGATGATGGTCATGCACGCATGGCAAAGACCATCATGTATCAGCTCAGCGCCTTGCCTTGCGACATTCTAAAAAGATGTTTATCTTGGGCGAAAGTTACTACTAAAAACTATTGTTTTCGCCCAAGATAAACGTACTTTTTATATTGAAAAGTGTAGTTTTTGCTCTACAGAAAGAACACAAGCCACAAGCCTCACCCCGACTTAATCGGAGTGTGGTTTGTGGCTTATTTTACGCTACCCAACCATACCCTTGTACTGCCATATCCACGAAGTGATTGAACAGCAGATGGGTCTTGTCATTGAACGATACTCGGTCGTAGCTCATCGGCAAGTCATCGTTCAAACTGTTTTGTATCAAGGCGAATACTTGATGACGAGGTTGCTCGTCCTTGTACCAATCCACCACCATCACCTTGTCTTTCTCCTCCATCAACTTCTGATAGAGATTCTTGGCGGCAAGAATCACCTTTTGCTCCTCCGCCTTGGTCAACTTCCTGCCCGAACGGAGCAAGTCGAAGATTTCCAGTTCTTCCTCCGCCAAACCGATGTCGGTGGACCGAGACTGCTCTTTCTTCAACTCCTCCACCAACTGCAGAAGTTTCTCGTAGTAATCCTCGTTCTCGCTTCCTCCTGCATTGTATCGGTCGATGATGCTCTTGTATCGCTCGGAGAATTTCACACGAGTACAATTCTTGTTAATCATCTGAACCAAAGTTTGCTCGATGAAACTACGAAGGTCGTCGATTTCCAAAGCCTTGTAAGGCGTGGTGTTGATTTCCTTGCGAAGAGCCTCCACATCTATCTTGCTCAAGTCAATGACCTTGCCTTGATGTATCACGTAGTCAGGACGAGGCTGAATGTCATCTGCCGCCATCCCTTCCATCGTGGAAGACACACTTTGGTCGAGTGTCTCTGCCATCCTTGCCTTTGCCCTACGCAACTTTTCATCATCTATCTGATTGCAGAACAAACCATTCAGGTAAGCCAAAGGCGCAAACTTATCGTTGTGCCAACCTCGCTCGAATATCTCTGGCTTGGCGGCATCGTAAAGATTCATTAGTAGATTGGAGAGTACCTTAAAGCGGTCTTTCCACTCGTCTTTCTCCAATATCTTATTATAAGCCTTACGGAACATTTCGAGTTGGTCGAGGGTGTTGCTCTCGGCGATGATGTCGGCAATCTTGATGCCCAGCGACTGCAAGAACACGTCGCAATCCGTGATGGTCTGGTCGATGTTGGCTATCAACCGTTCGATATCCTTGGCAGGATATTCCTGTCCATCTCCAGTAGAAGCATAGTCGGAAAGGGCTTGCTGCATATACCTGAACACGTTGACGTAATCCACGATGATACCGCAGGTCTTGCCTGGAAATACTCGGTTGGCTCGGGCGATGGCTTGCATCAAGGTATGTCCCTTCATCGGTTTGTCGAGGTAGAGCGTGGAAAGCGACGGCACGTCAAAGCCCGTGAGCCACATGGCACAGACGAAGACCAAACTTAAAGGGTCGTCCCTGTCCTTGAACCGATCCTCGATGTCCTTGCCATCAGGAGAAATCGCCTCCATCTTCTTGCGATGCTTCGTGATGTCGAGACCTTGGGCGGCAAACTTCTCTTCCTCACCGTCTTCCTTGCTGATGACCACAGCCATCTCCACCTTATTCATATAGTCGAGCATGGCATTGATTTTCTCTCGTTCCTCCATTGTCTTGGCTTGATTTCGCTGCAAGACGAGCGTCTTCTTCTCTTCCGCCCAATACTTCTGCACCTTGTCGTACATCCTCACGGCGGTGTATTTATCCACGCTCACCACCATGCCCTTGCCCAAGAATCCACGGCGAGGGAAATGATGGGCGATATCCTTGGCGATGCGATCCAGTCGCTCGTCTCGCTTGATGACCTCCATGATGCGAGAAGAGGAGTTCTCCAAGAGTTCCTTCTCTCGGTCGTTCAGGTTTTCGTCCTCACAGATTTGGTCGATGTCGGTATCGAGCCAATCATTGGTCAAGCCCACCTCTGGCACACGACGACTATAGAAGAGCGGCACAGTGCTACCGTCCTCGATGGCTTGGGCGAAATTATATTCCGATACATAATCTCCAAACCACTGGTTGGTGAGTCGCTTGCTTCCCAAGAGTGGTGTACCTGTGAAAGCGATGTAGTTAGCATTCGGAAGACCAGTGTGCATATTCTCGGCAAGTTGCTTATACTGGGTGCGATGCGCCTCATCCACCAAGACAAAGATGTCGTTGCGGTCTGACAACAGCGGATATTTCTTGGTCTTGTCGTACTGAAACTTATGGATCAACGTGAATACCATCGGCTTGTTGCTCCTCAGGAAGTCACGCAACTGAGTGGAGTTCTTCGGTTGGCACTCCTCCTTCGGTCCGATGACCTCGGTACGTACGAAAGTCTTGTGTATCTGCGTGTCCAAGTCCTCACGGTCAGTAATCACGAGGAAAGTGAAATTGCCATGCAGTTTGCGCTTCACCTTCCTCACGAACATCACCATCGAATAGCTCTTTCCTGAACCTTGTGTGTGCCAGAACACACCGAGCTTTCCATTCAACCGATCTCGATTCTTCACACTCTCCATCAGATTGTTCACACCGAGATACTGGTGGTTCTTGGCGATGATTTTTATCCTTTTGTTATCGAAGAAGATGAAGTTCTCGATATAGTCCAAGAGGCGTTCCTTGCGGAAGAGACCATCAATCAATGTCTGAATGCTCAATCCATGTTCGGCAATCTGTTCACGGTCGAGTTTCTCCTTCTCGTCATCCACACGGAGCCACTCGAAGAAGAACTCATACTTGCTGTTCCAGGCACCAATCTTGGTTTGCAAACCATTGCTCAACACACAGATTTGGTTGAAAGCAAAGATGTTCGGAATGTCCTGACGATAGCTCGTTAGGTTCTTGTTGTAGGCTTCCTCAATCTTCACGGTGGAGTTTTTCAGTTCGATAAAGACGATAGGCAAGCCATTCACGAAGAGGAGTACGTCGGGACGGCGATAGCGATAATGTCCCTTGATCCACATCTGGTTGACGCAATGGAAGTCATTCATTTCGGGATGGTCGAAGTCGAAGAGTCGCACGATGTCGAAGTCATCCTTTCCGTTTCTGCGCACTTTCACTTGGATGCCATTTCGTATCTTCTGGTAGAGCGAATAGTTGGTATCTATCATGTCTGTGCCCGTGAAGTCCTTGCGAAGGTCTTGGAGAATGATTTTCAGTACATCCTCATCCATCTTTGGATTGAGCCGCTTCAAGGCAGCGAAGAGCACATCGGGCAGGATGCACTCCGAAGGGTTGGCACGACCAGTAGTGGAGACATCGTCTTGCGCCTCCACTCGTGCATCACACTCGATTCGCTTCCATCCATACTCAGGAAGTGAAAGGCGATTGCATATCGCCTGCTCTATATTGTCTTCACTGATAAATGACTTCATATTCGTTGTTGTTTTTATCGTTTGTACTATGTTAGTTGATGCTTTCGGCAAGGGTTTGACAACTCTATCTCTTAGCTTGAAGAAATTTGCGCCGAGAGTTAGAAATCTATGTGCCCAAGTAGCAATGTCTATCCGCCCAAGTAGCAGAGACTGTCTGCCGAGGACAGTCAGCCTATCTACGGAGGACAGGATTCCTGTCTGCCTTGGACAGGATGCCTGTCTTGGTTAGACAGTCTGCGAAACTACCCGATTGAGCATTCGGGAAGTCTCTTCTTCGTTTTTCATACCTCTGAAGTTCTTTCTCCAGCATCCGATTATCATTTTTGACCGCACACCGCACAAGAGAACATTTAACTACCTGTACTACAGAGTGTTTACATCTGTGCGGTGTCAGAACCAGACCGCACTGACACCGCACATGACCGCACGCATTTCCGAGCCGTCATTTTGCCTGTGCTGTTGCCGTGCTGTCTTCGTGCGGAGGTAGTGTTTGACCACACTCTGCAACTATCTCATTTATTGCAAGTTACGGAACATCCGTGCGGTGTGCGGTCTATTTTGCAATTTCTTCCGACATAGAAGTAGTACTTCATTGCCGATTGAAGTAGTACTTCGTTGGCGGTTGAAGTAGTACTTCATGTGGATTCGAAGTAGTACTTCATCGAGCAATGAATCTATACTTCAAGTTTGCCCGACATAAGACGAGGGAGAAGAAGGTCTCGCTGGCGAGCGAGGAGGGTGTTCTGCTGTTCAAAATTATGTATCTGCTTATGGATAACAGATAATCGCTCATTAGCCAAACACCTTAAATCTTCTGAAGGAATAATCATCTTTATTCGATTTATATCTTTTGGATAAACATGTGGTTGCGCCGCTCCTCTTTGGAAATTACTGATAACTCCTCGAATATTATTCAACAATTCATACACATAATATATATAAGGTGTAGTTGAGTCTTCGATATAGGAACAATCTGCTGCCCAAATACAAGAATAATGAATCGCAATATAACCTGCGTTTGCTCCTGACGAACTCATTGTTACTGATACACCTTTCACATTAGCCTCGTTATGAAAGCCTGACGGTTCAAGACCTGCGGATATAACAGGAACGAGCCCTTCTATCATTTCACTTGAAGTTATGTTTTTACCACGTTTAAATTTGCAAATTTCAGACAATGAGCCTCTACTCCACCCTTTCGGCAAGCCATTCTCCATTTCCACTTTCTCATGTCCAGGGAAGCGGAAGCGAACGAACCATTCTTTATATAGGTTCTCTGCCATTTTCTCCAAAAAACGAATACGCTTCGTGTTGTTCTCTATCAGAGTATCATAGGTGGAGAGGATGGAGGCTATGCGATGCTGAACTTCCAAAGAACTTGGAATATATGCGGTTTTCTTTTCCATGTTTTTCTTTGTAATATGTACCATGGTCGCACCATTCACTCCACCTAAATAAAAAGGTGTCTGATGAAGCAAGTAGTAATAAAGGTAAGTCTTATCTACTTTTTTTTTATCTTCTACTAACTTCCAAATATGATAGTGAAAAATAACCTTTTCTTCTTTCCAAATATGTGGTCCGAAATTACAAGCCCATGCATATAACAAATCCCCTTTCTCACAATACTTGTTCTCATCCAATTCCATATCAGAATAGTACCATGAATCATTTCCACCAGATAAATTGCCAACACGTAATATTCGATACTTTCCACTATCTTGCAATTCTGGCATCAAATAAGCCCTACCATTCAAGAAGGTTACTATATCCCCAAGTTTATACTTAGCATACTCCATACTTCTATTCCTCCCCAAACAGTTCCACCATATTCTTCTCAATCTCTTTCTGCAACTCCCCAGCCTCAGCACTGAGCTTCAAGAAGTCAGCATTGAGCGATAGCATTTCATCACGGAACTCCTCTTCTGTCATTCCGTCATCCTCTATCACAACACCCACGTATCTTCCTGCGTTGAGGCTCCAGTCATTGTCCTCGATACCATCCTCACCTGTTATCTTCGCTACTTTGCACAAACCGATAACATCACGATATTTTCCCTCAGGCCAACGTTCGAGCAACCAATCCACCTCTGATTGCTTACCTTCAGCCTTGTACTCATCGACCAATGCCCAGAAAGCTTCGCTATCACCTTCGTAGAGACGAGTGATGATACCGAGGTTCTTGATTTGTTCATCGCTAAACTTGCGGTGCGCACGATCCACTTGCGTAAAGATGTTGCGAGCATCAATGAAGAGGATTTCATCTTTTCGGGTGCGCTGCTTGTTGAAGAACCAAAGGGTGGCAGGGAGCGTAACCGTAGAGAACATATTGCTTGGGAGCGTAACCATCTGCGAGATGATGCCATCCTGTATCATCTTCTTGCGGATTTCAAGCTCGCTTCCTCCTGCATCGCTTGCCGAATTAGCCATGACGAGGGCTGCCTTGCCATTCTCGTTGAGAGCCGTGGCAAAGTAACCTATCCAGAGATAGTTGGCATTCGGCACCGTCTCTGTCTTGTCGCTATTCTTCTTGGCAGACTTCGTCTTGTTGCGAGGCACACCGTAGGTATTGAATCGGGGATCATCGATAACCTTGCTGACCAATACTTCATCGACATTGAAAGGAGGATTCGCCATCACATAGTCAAACTTGCCGAAAGCTTCGTATGGGTCACTATAGTAAGAGTTTGCCTCCGTTATCTCGCCTCTCACATTGTTGAGCAACAAGTTCATCTTTCCCAATTTCCCAGTATCAGGGTCTTTCTCCACTCCATAGCAACGGAAGCGCATCAAGTCTTGGTTGGTGGCATTGTGGCGGTGCATGTAGCGAGCTGCTTGCACAAACATACCGCCCGAACCACAAGCAGGGTCGAGAAACTTCTTGTCACCCACTACAGGATGAATAACCTCCACCATATACTGAACTACCGAAGGTGGTGTATAGAAGGCACCACCACCTTGACCTTCAGCCAAGGCGAAGTTGCCGAGGAAGTATTCATAAATCTGACCAAAGAGGTCTATGTTGATATTTTCAGGAATATCCTTGAACACTCGAACGATGCGGCTCAACAGTTCAGGCTCTTCCTCTGGCACCAACTGCCCATACACCTCCTTGGGCAAGACATCTTTCATGCGAGGGTTTTCGTGTTCTATCGCCTCCATCGCCTCTTTCACGAGTACTGCCTTGTGGGCATCATCGGGCGCATCGTTGATGGTGTCGAAATAAGCACATTCGGGCAGGTAGAAGCCACATTTCTCCACAGCGATGTCCTTGTAGGAACGTTCCATTCGAGAGCCTTTGTGCGCATTGTATTCCTTATCGATTTCCGACTTATGCTGCTTGAAAAGTACGTCAGCATAACGGAGGAAGATGAGACCGAGGATAGGTTGACCATACTTGTTGGCAGCCAAGTGGGCACCAGCACGCAGCATATCGGCGGAATGCCAAAGGTCGTCCTTGAGTTTTTTCAGTTCAATGTCTGTCATAAGATTGCATTTTATTCCTTTAAGAACCAGGCACTCTCCTGCTTGGAGCATACCTATACAAACAAGCAATAGTGACAAGGAAAAGACCTTATCCCCTATCGTGCCTCGTTCATGGAAAGAAAAAAGACGAATGGAATAAAATGCTTAATTCTTCGCCGCTATAGTAAAACATGTGAGCGTAGAACTATATCCGGGATTACGAGCCAGAGAAACCAAAAATACCTGAGAGCATGATACAAAAGAAGCGCAGGCTTCACTTATCATACTCTCAGGCATTTGGCGTGGCCCGTA
>DBLF01000048.1:58674-72043 GCA_002297965.1 Candidatus Segatella papionis | reverse complement strand
TACATCTTTCTATCGCCAAATTTCGAGAGTATTCCGAATAATGTAAACGCTATGTATATTAATACATGATATGTCTATGTTGTTGTTCTTTCTGTTTCTTATTTTTAATTTTAATTGTTATACTTATGTGATGAGGGAGGGAAAGCCAAAGGCTGCCGCCTACCCTACTTGCTTGTCAATTAATCTTAGCAACGCAAAATATCCTTTACAGAATATATCTTGCTTAAAGCATCAAAAGAGAAATACTGGTCATCCATAATCATATAATCCTCTCTTTGCTTCTTGCTTAAGCTTTTAATTTCAGGAAACATCGACACTGGCACTATCACCTCTCGACCATCAGTCAAAAAGGCAGCCATAGCACCACGCTTGACATTGAAGTCCAACTTCTTGATTCCCAAAGTTGTGTCCTTAAACTTACACATTGTTTTGTCCTCCTATTTATTTGATCTTCTTAATTCTAATCTTCTTGCCAGCAAAGACATCATCTATCTTCTGATTGAGCTCGTCCCAATACTTGTCGATAGCATTCACGATCTCAGCTTCTTCTGAAGAAGACAGCTCCGACCAAGCGATCTCAATCTTCTTTTGTCCATTCTCTTCTATCCATATCTTTGCAACCGTATGTCCTCTGTGCGAGTTTTTACGACCTCGCTTTACGACATGGATATGCCTTCTGTTCTCGTTAGCATCCGCAGGGAAAACAGAAAGAATGAAACATAATATCAATGCCAACTTTCCCATATTAGTATTTTTATGAGACTTCGATTTAATCTTTATCCCACTATGCGAGGGCAAAGGTACGAAAAATAATCGAAAGTTCCAAAATATCGAGTAAGATTTTCCAATCGCTAATATGAAAACCATTCGTATTCCTGCGAATCATACTCTATTTCTCTTTTGTCCTGCTGCTATAGAGCCTTGCCATCAACGCCCCACTGATGTTGTGCCAAACACTGAAGATGGCACCCGGAATCGTAGCCATCGGATAAGCGGCGAAATGAAGGGTGGCAAGCGAACTGGCGAGACCAGAGTTCTGCATTCCTACCTCGATGCTGATAGCCACGCATTTCTTGTACTCCAACTTCAAGAGTTTGCCGATGGAAAAGCCAAGGAGCAAGCCGCAAATGTTATGGAGCATCACCACGAAGATAATAAGCAAACCACTGGTGAGAAGCTTTTCCGCATTATGCGACACGATGATTCCGACGATAAAGGTAATCGCCAACGAAGAGAAGGCTGGCAGATAACCGACGGCTCTACTCGTAAACTTCGGACAATACTTCTGAATCAAGAAACCAATGACAATAGGAAGAATCACCACCTGAACGATGGAAAAGAACATGCTGAGCGCATCCACATGGACGAACGTGCCTGCCATCATCCAAGTGATGAGCGGTGTGAGGAACGGAGCGAGCACCGTGGAAGTCATCGTCATTCCAACCGACAGAGCCAAGTCGCCCTTCGCCAAGTAAGTGATGACGTTAGAGGCGGTTCCACCAGGGCAGCATCCCACCAAGATGACTCCGAGCGCCAACTCCGGTGAGAGTTGGAAGACCTTGGTCAAGAGCCAAGCCACCAAAGGCATGATGATGAACTGCGCCAAGCATCCGATGATAACATCTTTCGGACGGCTGAACACAATCTTGAAATCGGAAGGGTTGAGCGTCAAGCCCATGCCGAACATCACGAGCCCGAGCAAAGGATTGATGTAAACCGTATCCACCCAAAGGAAACTCTTTGGCAGCAACAAAGACAGTACTGCCGTCACCAAAACAATCACTCCCATGTATCGGGAGATAAAATCACATATTCTCTTCATCTTGTTATCTCTCTACGTATTTGTTCTCTTTGTATTTTCTCTCTTATTTATCTTTTCTTTTAGAGACAAATCCTTACCAATATGCAAAATTACGAAGAATTTTCGAAATGACCACATTATTATATATAAATGTTTGGTTATTCGAAAGAAAACTTGTAATTTTGCCTTTGTATATACGGTAAAGACTGTATAAACAATAAAAGCAGTGTAAACAATAAAAGCAGTGTAAACAATAAAAGCAGTGTAAACGACAAAGACTGTATAAACGATAAAGAGAAGAAAAATATGATTAACGACAGAAGACAATTGGCTGACGTGTTTCAGCAAACAATAAATATTGTACAAAAAGGACATTATACTTCGGAAAATGGAGAGGAAGTTACATTACTCGACAATGAGCCGATGCTCAAGGGTAGTCGATTCTACACAAAGCCCTTGGATGCTTCGAATGTTCCGACCCTCTCGGAAAAAAACGCAAAAGAAAAGGAATCTGCAAAAGCAAAAGGAAATAATCCTGCTAATGCAAAAGGAAATAATCCTGCAAAAGCAAAAGGAAATAATCCTGCTAATGCAAAAGGAAATGAGTCTGTAAAAGCTGAAGTATGCAAGACCCAAATTATCGTACGAAACGATGACAGCATTCATTGCGGTCATTCCTTGCAGCTAGAAGGTTATAATCCTGTGGTGCTCAACCTGGCGAGCCGACGCAACCCAGGCGGTGGCGTGAAGAACGGAAGCCGAGCACAGGAGGAAAGCCTCTTCAGAAGCACCAACCTCTTCCTCTCAATGTACCGCTATGCGGAATATGCTGAGGATTACGGTCTGGAGAAGAGCCGCTTCCAATATCCGATGCCTGTGAGGTTTGGCGGAATCTATGTTCCGAAGGCTACCGTGTTCAGAGCTGGAGCCAAGGATGACTTTGCCTTGCTCGACACACCTTATTATATGTCGTTTGTAGCCGTGGCAGCCATCAACCACCCAGAGTTGGATGCAGACGGAAACATCTGCCAAGAAGACGCTAACCTGACGAAGAACAAGATGAGGACGATGCTGCGCATCGGTCTCTTGAACGGACACGACAGCATCGTTCTCGGAGCATTCGGTTGCGGTGCCTTCCATAATCCTCCTAAACACATCGCTAGATTGTTTCACGAGGTTATCGACGAGAAAGAATTCAAGGATAAGTACAAGCTCATCGCCTTCGCTATCCTCGAAGACCACAACTCGCCAAGGGGCGGAAACCTGCAACCATTCGTGGAGGAGTTCAATTCATAATCCACACAAGCAAAAGCCTTCTTCTTCAAGTTTTTCTCGAAGAAGAAGGCTTTACAGAAATGAACAACGCTAAAGATACGCCTAAATTAGACAAAGAAAACAAAGAAAACAAAAGAACAAAAGAACAAAATAAAAATAATCATGATTCAACAAGTAGAATTTTCATTACGTCCCCTTCCTCGTGGCTTTCACCTCGTAACGAGCGAGGTGATGAGGAACCTGCCGCCTCTGCCTAAGACGGGTATTCTGAATCTCTTCGTACAGCACACCAGCTGCGGTCTATCCATCAATGAGAACTTCGACCCAGACGTGCGCTACGATCTAAAAGGAATCTTCGAGCGACTGGTACCCGACGGCGACCCTCGCTATCTGCATCAAGACGAAGGTCCTACGGATATGTCGGCTCACGCCAAATCGACTATGGTAGGCGTTTCGCTCACCATTCCCATCACCAATGGCAGACTGAACCTTGGCACTTGGCAAGGCATCTACCTCTGTGAGTTTCGAGAAGGAGGCGGAAGCCGACATCTCGTAGCGACCATCATCGGAGAGTAATTGTCACGTTTCTCGCACTCTCCTCGGAGAGCTGCGAGGAAGTAGCTGCGCTCACTACCCCAGCCACGAACCTTGCGCTCGTGCTCCACGGTCTGCTGCAGCTTATCATCGCTGTACTCAGCAAAGCGAGCTGCATAATAAGCGATTCTCGACTCGGCATTCTGCTCTACGCTGTTAGCCGCTGCAGATTCTGCATTCTGCTGAGCGTTAACGGTTGAAGACTCGGCAATACCTGCCATTACACTCTCAAAGTTCTTTACATCTGAATTTGATTTCATAAAGATAATTATTTTAAGTTATTTATTAAAAATTACTTACGCATCCTTTTACCACCGTGGTTATCTCTATGCGAAACTCGGTTGGTGTGCCACAATTGGGCAACTCTTGATGTTTTCGGCTGCAAAAGTACACAATTAACTGGAATCTACCAAATTTTTCGGCAATTATTTTTATTTTAATGGATATTTTTTGTAACTTTGCAAAGAATATCATCAAATAACAAAAAACATGAACAGCTACAAAGACGTAAAAGCTAAAGTCTTACGCATCGACGAAGAAGAACATAAATTCGTCATCGAAGTGGAAGGCAGAATTTTCAAGGTGGCACAGGTTGACTTCCAGAAAAGGCAACCTATGCCTCAAACCATCGACTGTCTGATGACCGTTACCCATCTAGGCAAAGTATTCGTTTCGCAAAACGTAGAGCGACTGATGAGGAAACACTACAAGGAAAACGACGAGGTGGACTTCAAAATCAAGACGGCACTGGGTGACTTCTATCACCTGGAAGACGAATATGGCTTCACAGCCATGCTCAAAAGAGACACCATCATCAACGCTGCGCTCACACCTAGGGTAAAATGCAGAGTGATGAGGTTCCGACAGAAATATATGGAAGTACAACTCGTGGAAGTGCTGGGCGCCGACAAGTCTGAGTTCTCGCTATCCGACTGGGATTTCAGAAGAATCATAGGAGAAGAGAGCTGGAACACCCCTGAATTCAGAAAACTGATGCTCGGCGACACACCATCCGATATTTTCGACCTAGAGTGCCACCGCTGGATAACCAGCTTCTCCGACGGTCTGAGCCAAGATGCGCTGCAGGCCCTGCTCAAGCAGATACACACCCATTGCCTGGAAACCCTTCAAAGCAAAGAACTGCTGCCTAGATGCAAGGAAGCAGAACGCATCCTGCTGGAACAACGTTTCACCGACGTCATCGAACTACTCTCCTACTACATCCTCGCCATCGACATTCTGAGAGAGGGAAAGGCAGAGGAAACCATCAGCCAGATACTGGACACCCTATCTGCCTGCGCCTACATCTATCACCCGCGAAAACAATTCTGCATCATGCAGTGCATCTTCATGCTCGACTTCTCGATCATGGAAAAATTCATCGGCACCATACTCGCCACACTCCGAAGCCAGGAAGTCTATCTATGGAACAGAAAACCTTTCCAGATGCAATGGCTCAAACTGCTACAGGGTTACGTAGATAACATCTACAACCAGACCGACCGACTCACCAGCGACACCAACACCAAGGAAACGATGATCCAGGTGCTGACCCTAGAACTGATGCTGGGCAGAAACGCCACCCACAAGATTTACGACAATTCGCTGAACCAGGCACTGCTCTACCGATTGGTCTCGCTGATGAATGTAAGCGACCCCAACAAGACACTGCAGAAGGCGTTCCTATCATTGTTCACGAACACTGATTTCGATGCGACCCTGCCATTCAACAGCGATGACGCTTTCGTACTCGCCAATATGCTCTGCTCCCAGAACAACGAAATCGTAGAGAGCTTCGACCCCGTGAAGTATGAGACCGACCTGTCGGTGCTCTCCGTGAACGAGCAGACCATCACCATACAGCCGAAGGATTTGGACAAAGAGAACCTCTACCTGCCCCTTTCCGCCCGAATGGGACTTTGGCACGGTCTCACCATCCGTCTCGACGAGAAGCCTCCCGTGAAACTGCGCGGCAAGGTGGGAACCACCATCGAACACTACAAGGAGCTATGGGAGTACATCAACCAGTCGCTATTCTCCAAGAAACGCAAAGCCTCCAAAAAGCAAAACAGAAAGCTATACATAGACGACGAGACCGACATCATCGTAACCAAGCAACTGGCGGGCAACCTCCTCTTTGAGTGCAAGATAGTGGAGGACGGATGCGAAGGAACGGGCACCCTGGATGTGCTCAACGACGTGGTGCCTTTCTACCCGGGCGACATCAGCGTACAGTCGTTCGAATACCAAGGAGCGCCCCTCTTGCTGCGCGCCTATGTGAAAGAAGTGAAAAGCGACGGAAGCTATGTTTTCGCCATGCGCGATATGATTAGCGAGTACGCCGACGACGTAAGAGTGAACGACCTCTTCTATAACTCCCGACTCACCTGTCTGCTCTTCAACCAAGTGCCCGAAGTGGCGCGTGTGCCAGCCGTGAGCAGCGAGGGCTTCTCCGTTTCCGTGTGCCCTGCACCGGGAATGATGCTCGATGACCTGAAGAAGGGAATGATAGTGGAAGTGGATAACATCACCGAGGGGACCAATGGTTATCTGAACGGCACCTTCCTGCGCGAGTCGCCAGGAAGCCGATTCAGCCTAGCCGATGCTTTCCACCAACTGATGCTGGGGTACGCTGGTCACGAAGTGTATAACCCAAAGGCAGAAAAAGACGAACTGGCTAACGCCATCACCATCGACAAAATCTACGTGTCAGAACTGATGGGAATCCTGGACGCCAAGGCTACCCTGGAAGAAGACAACGTGAAGGCGTACAACTATCTGAACTTCTGCCGATTGCTCGCCATCATGCTAGAGAGCAAGGAGCGCACCAGCTACTACGACAGCCGCCTAATGCTCCTGGAGCTTCTCAACGACTTCGCCGCCCTAGACAAGGTAGATACCAAGAAGATAGAGCACATCGCAGCCACAGAGCCTGAGCTGTTTGAGCGCAACGCCATCCTCCGACACGACTTCATGCAACTACGCATCATCGGCTGCCTAGACAGCGACGAGCACTACGAGGAACTCTATCGCTGGAGCAGCCTCACCGAAGATCCGCAACTTCGCCAACTCGCCTCGCTCGTGTTGTCGCACAACTTCGTCAAGAAGTCGGGACTCCTTCCGCAGGCGGTGGATATTCTCGACAAGATTCGTGCCCTGCTGAAGCTCAACAAGTCTTCATCCAACAAGAAGAATTACGGAAAGGAAGACTTCCGCACCGAATTCAAGACCTCCATCATCTATCCAGAAAACTCGATGAAGGTGGATGTACAGGCGCAGACTCTGAAAATTATGCAGGAAATATGTGCCTTCCTCAACGCCGAGGGTGGACACCTCTACCTGGGTGTGTCGGACATCGGCTACGAAATGGGTGTGGAAGAAGACCTCAAGAATACGCTCTTCAAGGGCTCGCGCGATAAATACGAAGTGTATGTCAACAACCAGATAGTGTATTACCTGGGACAGGAGGGCGCACACTACGTGCACACCCACTTCGACGACGAGGTGAGCAACGCTGTACTCATCATCGACATAGAGCCTTGCCCTACACCTATCGCCGTGGGCTGCGTATATTACGAGCGCATGGGTACGTCGGCACGAAGGGTGAACGACACTTACAAGGAGAAATTCCTCGCCATCCGAAAGCAATGGGCCGAGGAGCATGCTCCGCACGTCAGCACGACGGCTGCCGATGCGAAGACCGAACTGCACGAGGCTGCGGCGCTAGCGGCGGCCGAGCTTTACAACCCGGAGGCGAAGGCCATCGTCAAGCATGTGGAGTCTGCCCCTATCACAGACCACATCCAGACTTCCCGTCTGCGCAACAATGCGCTTCACGATTACGAGGAAGGCTATCGCCCTGTGACTGCCGTGATTTGCCTTCTGGACACAGACGAATATAAATTGCTCGACGAGGACGACTGGCAAGACTATCGCCTGAAACTGGCTGTCCACGAGGACGAAGAAGAGGGATGGCTCATCTTGGTCTATGAGAGCGGAAGAGTGAGCAAGGTGTCGATGGAAGAGCTGCTGCAGCGTGAACGTGGCAGAGTGTTCAAGCGATACGCTGGCGAGAACTTGATTTTCGCCTCCATCGCCACAGACGACGACAGCGTATGCGTGGGCTTCATCGACGGTAAGACCAATCGCTATGTGAGATTCGACGACGTGGATAAATTCGAGCACGCCAAGATGCAAGCGGAAGGCACCTTGCCGATGGATGTGCCGAACGCAGGAGTCCACTATGTGGAGATTGTTCCGAAATCGCAAGTACCTGTGAATAGGAACATTGGCAGAAAGACCATCGGATGCATCCTCAAGACTGTGGAAGGCAAAAGATGTATGGCGATTTTGCCAGACTGCAAAGCAAAATAAAGACTAAGTTTTAGACTACAGTTTTACGAATAAAAACAAAAAGCACCAGGCTTATGGGGAAGTTCCCCAGAGTCCTGGTGCTTTTATTTATAACCGGTGTGTTTGTAAAATTGATTTTGACACAAATGACTTTGACACAAATGACACGATTGTCTCTTCGACAGTCTTTACAGTTATTCGATTTGCCTCTTCGTCATTCTTTCACCACCTCGGTTTCTTCCGTAACGCTGACTTCCATAATTTCATCACCCCCTTCATACATTTCATCATTTTCCTCATCTTTTTCCTCATCTTTTTCCTCATCACTCTCCTCATCCTCTTCCTTCTTTCCGAAGTTAGGGTCTATCTTCAGAAAGGCGGTGACCAAGAAGGTGATGATGCAGCAAGCCATCACGATGATGAAGAACATGCGATAGCCCACCATATCCTTCAGATAGCCCGAGACCATTCCTGGCAGCATCAAGCCTAAGTAGCTGATTCCGGTGCAGATGGAGTAATGCGAAGTCTTGAACTTGCCCTGACTATAAAAGAGCATGTAGAGGGTGAGCACCGTGAAGCCCAAACCATAACCCAACTGCTCGACGAAGAGGCAGCTCGAAACGACCATCACGTCGCTGTTGAGCGAATAGCTCAGATAGATGTAAACCACATCGGGCAGGGTGATGCAGCACACCAACGGCCACAACCACTTCTTCATTCCGTCACGGCTGACGAGGATTCCACCCAAGATTCCGCCCAGCAGCAATCCGATGAGTCCCACCGTACCATTGGCGAAACCGTATTCCTGAGGCGAGAGCCCCAATCCGCCCTGCGAGTTGGGACGAAGGATGAAGGTCTTGGTCATCGTGTTGAGCAAGGCTTCAGGAAAGCGATAGAACAGGAGGAAGAGCATCACGCAGATGGTCTCTCCCAATCCAAACTTCTGGAAGAATGTGCGGAACATGTTCTTCAACTCATGCGACACTTCGCCCACGGTTCTATCCGTCTGCACGTCCTCCTTCGGACGAGGCATAAAGTGACTGTGATAGAGCCACAAGCCGATGAAGAGACCAGCCAGCCCATAGAAGATGAGTGCCCACGAGAAACGAATCTGATTGCGGAACATCACCTGCAATACGCCAGCCAACATCACCAGGAAACCGTTCACGAAGATGATGGCGAGACGATAGAAGGTGTTTCGCAAGCCCACGAACTTGGTCTGCGTATGCTCATCCAGCTCAATCATATAAAATCCATCCGCCGAAATATCGTGGGTGGCGCTACAGAAGGCGATGAGG
Source organism: Candidatus Segatella papionis (assembly GCA_002297965.1). Lineage (GTDB taxonomy): Bacteria > Bacteroidota > Bacteroidia > Bacteroidales > Bacteroidaceae > Prevotella > Prevotella papionis. The sequence continues at coordinate 62,722 of DBLF01000048.1, read as the reverse complement.
AAGAACAAGCACATCGTGGCCTGGAACCAAAAAGCGGTAGGAATGGAGAAAGCGATTCCCGCCAGCGAGGCTCCGATGAGGGCTTGCATCGTCAAGACCCACCAACGCTTGGTCTTCAAGAGGTCGATGAAGGGGCTCCACAAGGGCTTGATGACCCAAGGCAGGGCGAGCCAACCTGTGTAAAGACCCACCTCCGCATCCGTCAACCCCAACTGCATATACATTACCACAGAGAGGGCTGTCACGATGACGTTGGGCAGTCCTTCGGCAAAATAGAGGGTCGGAATCCAAGCCCATGGACTCCGACTATTTTTCTTTGTTCCCATTTGCTATTTTAAGTGTTAAATGTTAAGCGTTAAGTTAAGAAGCCTACCACTAGGCAATTTAACATTTAACACTTAACATTCAACATTAATTACTTATAGAGTTTCTTGATTTCCGCTCCCTGATAGTAGTGCAGGAGGATTGCGTCGTATTTGTATCCTTCCTCGCCCATCACGGCGGCACCTATCTGGCAGAGACCCACTCCGTGTCCCCATCCTGCTCCGATAAGTTCGAAACGCTGGGGCACGCCTTGCTCGTCCTTGTCGTACTTATCCACCACGAAGGCTGAGCTATAGAGGTGGGAGTCGCTCAAGGCACGGCGAATTTCGAGTTCCTTGCCAATGGTGAAGGTCTTCTCGGTTCCTACGATTTGCAATTTGCTGATTCTGCCGCTCTTGCCTCGCTCCACCGCCTTGAGGTCGAGGATTTTGCCGAAGTCCATCTTCAGCTTGTCGGCGATGAGCTGCTGGAGCTTCTCCTGCGTGAGGGTTACCTTCCAACGATAGAAGTCGGCGGTCTCCTGGTCGTAGTCGTTGAGCACCTGGGAGAGCACTTTCTTGTCGGTCGTGTTGCAGAAGGCTGGAGGGTTCGAGCGAATCCATTTTTCTGCCTCTTGCTCATTCGTCAAGTCTAGAAGAGAAACCTGCTCGCTACTTGTTAAGAAGTTAGCATTGCTGCTTGCCGCGGATTGCAAATCCGCGGAAACCTTCGTTCCCCCTACTACCGTTAGGCGATCTGCGGATTTACAATCCGCAGTACCCAGGTTTGAACCTTCGACACCAAGAACCAGGTCTCTTACTGCCGTCAAGTAGCTCTTCGGGGTGTTCTCCCAGCAATACTGGAACTCTTCGGACACTCCACCGCAACACTTCGAGAATCTTGCGTCGCAGATTTCCTCGTTCTCGCCATCCATGAGCACCTGTCCCTTGGTCTGGCGGATGGCCTCGGCTACATGAGGCGAGGTCTCCTTCGTAATTCCCTGATAGCGCTGGCAGTGGTCGTCGGCGCAAACATCGAAGAGGGTGTGGTCCTCGCGGTCGTACCAGCGGATGAGGGTGTCTTCCTTCTTCACGAACGAGAAGAAGTTGTTGCCGCTCTCAGCCACCTCTCTGCGCTTCTTAATCTGCGCCAAGAGCCAGCTACGGGAAATCACGGCGTGCGCCTTCAAGAGTTCCAGGCTCGATGTGGCGCTCATCTCGCTACTGATGACGCTCTCCAAGTATTTTTCCACTGGCAACTCGTTGATGGCCACAATCTTGTCGCTCTCCACCACGAACCTCAGCGTACCGAGGAAGGTCTGCGTCTCCTTGCGCTCCCAGTGGAAGTTTACGCCGATGGTCACGTCGCTTAGCGAGAACGATGCGTCGGCACTCTGCGGATGGAAGGTGAGCTTGCTGTAGAGGTTGCCGTTCCAGAGCACGCCGCCCTCGGAGAACTCCACCTCCTGCTCGCCTATCACCTTCTCGCCCTTGGCCAAGTAAGGCTTGTTGAGCGAGAAGTGAATCTTCTGTGCGCTCACGATTCCCACGGTTACATCGGGCTGCTTACCATTATTATATAAGGTGGAAGTTGCCATCGATGCTGCCTCAGCCTCCTTCGAAGCCTTCAACTTGGTGATGATGGCGTTCATCTTCTCCTCCGAAACGCCACACTCCTGCAGAAGGGCGGTGGCTTTCTCCTCGGTCAATTTGCGGAAGTCTTCCTCGCGAGGGGTGATGATGAGTCCGCTCATGTCCAAGGCTCCCGGCGAAACCATGATTTGAGCGTCGCCCTCGGCGAAGTAAGCCTCCGGGCGATGCTTCTCTCTCGGGATGATGACGCTGATGTACTCCTCGCCCTTGCGCCAGGCGATGATGTTCATCATCGGTTCGGTCTCGTCGCCACGTTGCGGCATTGACTTGTAGAGACGGCGGAAGAGAGTCTCGTCGCTGTCCTCGCTCTTCGAGATGATGACGAAGGCTGGCACAATGAAGTCTCGGATAGCAGCTATCTTCTCCTCGTCGTTCAGCGAGATGATGTCGGTGAGGTTGCGCGAGAGACGCTGCCAGTTGGTCTGCAAGGGGAGCACACCGCTGGTTCCTGCCTGGAAGTGCAGGTGGTCGGGAGCTGATGCGCCACACTTCGGACCGTTGTAGAAGACCATCAGCTCGCTGTGGAGCGAGAGGAAGCGGTGCATCTCGCCGTAGTTCTTGTAGATGAGCTGTGGCTGGTGCTTGCGTGCCGGGATGGTGAAGTGGACGGGCAGGATGGGGAACGGATTTACCAAGAGTTGGAACTGCTCGTCTATCGGCTTCGCCATCTGCTCCTTCGGGCGATTCTTGTCGCAGAGGAAGCAAGGGCGCTCGCCCAGGGTCTTCTTGTCTATCTTGGCTCCCGTGCTCACGATGCGGGCTGGGTTCCATTGCAGCTTCACCTGGTCGGAGAGCGGGTGGGTCTCCACGTGCTTCAGGTCACGGAAACGATGGCGAGCGTCTGCCCATTTTTCCAACTGGCGGTTGAAGAAACGAGAGATACTGCTGTCTTCCATGATGTCCGCCTTGCCTTGGAGCATCTGCTGGCGAGCCTTCAGCTCCATGGTGCGCAGGCGGTCCTTGTAGAGGTTGTTGGCGTTCACTCGGTCGATGCTGAGGGCAGCGTCGCTGTTGCCTCCCCATCGACGGCAGAGATAAAGCTCTTCATAGATTCTTCCGATGCGGTAGCGGCGAGAGAAGGCCAGTCCGAGGGCGTAGTCCTCGCCGTAGCTGGTGTTCGGGAACTGTATCTGTCTGACCAGCGGAGTGAAGAAGGCTCTAGGCGCTCCCAATCCGTTGATGCGCAGGGCGTTGTTGCATCCATTCTCGTCGGTCCACTCCTTGTGGTCGATGAGTCCAGGAGGCAAGGTGTTAAGGTCGAAGTCGCACATGCGATAAGAGCCTATCATCATCGCCGCCTTCTGCTTGTGGAAAGCATCCACTATCTTCTGCAGGGTCTTCGGCGAAGAGTAGAGGTCGTCGCTGTCGAGCTGTACGGCAAACTTGCCGCAATGGTCGCTGTTGATGGCTACGTTCCAGCAGCCTCCGATTCCGAGGTCGTTTCTATCCGGCACTATCTGGATGAGGCGACCAGCCATCTTGTCGTTTCTGGTCTCCATCTCGCGGGCAATCTCCGAAAGAATTTCGCCCGTACGGTCGGTGGAGTGATTGTTGACCACGATGACGTTATACTGGAAGTTGGCCTTCTGGCTGAGGGCACTCTTCACTGCATCGGCGATGGTCTTCTCGCGATTGAACACCGGGATGACCACAGAAGCCTCATACTCAAACTCCTGTTCGTCGAAATCGGGCTGACGATAGAAATTAGTATCCACCAATGCGCCCACCTTCTCCAGGTGCTGGGTGCAAGCCTTCTCCATCTCTATCTGCACCTCACGGTTGCGAGGGTTCACATAGTCAAACTGCTTCTCGCCGCTCTTGCGGTTGTCCAGTTCATCTTCCGTATAGAGGAACTCGTTGAGGTGGAAGATTTCTCCCACCCGGCTCAGATAGAGGCGAAGGTCGTAGAGACCGGCAAACTGATACTCCGTGCGGTCTTGCTGCGCCATGTAGTCGTAAAGATTCTGCGACTTGATGAGCCAAAGGCTTCCGAAGTCGAAGTCGTCACGGAGCGAACCTTGCTGATAGTCTATTACTGGGTGTTTCTCCAGCTTGCCCTTGGCCTGAGCCTCTTGCGTCTCTTTCTTGCCATT
>DBLF01000048.1:56236-58644 GCA_002297965.1 Candidatus Segatella papionis | reverse complement strand
CCATTCACTTGCGTCTCTTGCTCTTGGGCGTTTTCATCCTTCACCATCGAATAATGGTCGGCGTAAACCATCACCGCTCCCGTATCATCCGCCGTGCGAAGGAAACGTTCCAAGGCGTAGAGTCCCCAATGGATAGGGGTGGTCTTGGTGCAAATCATCACGTAGTCAGCGTCGGTGTTCTCGGCGATGCTGCTCACGGTGTTGGAACTCTCCAATCGGTCGATGACTACAAAGGTGCAGCCATCAGGCACTTGATGATGAGCGGCAAAGTCGGCGCTCACCAAGAGGTTGATATGCTGAACTGTCTTGTTGTCGTGAAGCTCAGTCAGAGCCGCCTGGGCTATCTCCAAGTCTTCACAGGGCAAGAATAAGTCTATTTTTTCTCTCATTTCTTTGCGTTATGTTTTTGTCGTTTCAGCCTCGTTTTGAAGCTTTAAACGGTCATTTTTCTCTTTATTTTAGCTTATTATCTTAAATTATGTGGCAAAGATACTACTTTTTCGGCAAAAAACACTATCTTTGCAGTATGAATAATGAAAAAAAATATCTTTTGGGTCTCACACTTGGCGAACTGAAGCAAGTGGCGAAAGACCTCGGGATGCCTGCCTTCACCGGTGGGCAGATGGCGAAGTGGCTCTATGAGCAGCACGTGAAGAGCATCGACGAGATGACCAACATCTCGAAGGCTAACCGTGCCAAGCTCGCCGCCGAATACGAAATAGGATGCTTCGGATATTCCGACGCACAACACTCTGTGGATGGTACCATCAAGTACCTCTTCCCTACCCGAAGCGGCAAGTTCGTGGAGACGGTCTATATTCCAGACAAGGACCGCGCCACCCTGTGCGTCTCTTCGCAGGTGGGCTGCAAGATGAACTGCCTCTTCTGCCAGACGGGCAAGCAGGGGTTCGAGGGAAGTCTGCCTGCTGGCGACATTCTGAACCAGATTTACTCCTTGCCTGAGGTAGATAAGCTCACCAACATCGTGTTCATGGGACAGGGCGAGCCGATGGACAACCTCGACAATGTGCTTCGTGCCACGGAGATTCTCACCGCCCCATACGGTTGGGCGTGGAGCCCGAAGCGCATCACCGTCAGCTCGGTGGGCGTGAAGAACAAGTTGAAGCGATTCTTGGAGGAGAGCGAGTGCCACGTGGCGATTTCGATGCACGACCCGATCCCAGAGGAGCGTGCCGAACTGATGCCTGCCGAAAGAGGAATGAGCATCGAGCAGGTGGTGGACTTGTTGCGCAACTACGATTTTTCGCATCAGCGTCGCCTCTCGTTCGAGTACATCGTCTTCAAGGGCGTGAACGACAGCATGCAGCACGCCAAGGCTATCATCAAGCTGGTGAAGGGTCTCGACTGCCGCTTCAACCTCATCCGTTTCCATCAGATTCCGAATATTCCGCTGAAGGGGGTAGATGATGAGAAGATGGAGCAGTTCCGCGACTACCTGACGAGCCACGGCGTGTTCACCACCATTCGTGCCAGCCGTGGTCAAGACATCTACGCCGCCTGCGGATTGCTCAGCACATCGAAGAAGATAGGCGAGATTCGTGAGCACGAGGATGAGGAGAAGCAGTTGCACCATTCAAAAAAATAGAAAGGGACTGCAAGATGGGACAAAAAGACGAAAAAGAGAAAGAGAAAACAAGAAGAGTAGAAACGGCGAAATTCTTCTATGATCTTAGCAAGACATCGTTTTCAATAACGTTTTTGGGCAGCCTTCCACCTTTGTTTGGGGTTGGAAATGCTAATGCAACATTTTCCATTTGGTATTTTGTTACAGGCATTGTCCTCTCAGCAATTTTCTTCATCATAGGTTTTAAAATTTTAAATAGATAAAATATGGAATACTTGGCAATGACAATGACTGGTTTTTTGGTAGTAGCTGCTTCCTTTCTAGCTTGGCTTTACACCAAGCCTGGGAAAAAATGGCTAGAGAATCTCTAAACTAGTAAATTATGGAATCATTTGCGTCGAAAGCAATGAAATTCATTTTTCCATGTTTTCTCATCATCCTTATGACAGGATGTAGAGGAGGAAACAACCACCGACTGCCCGCCAGCACCGGGCAACCCTACGAGGTGGTGCTGGAAGGCGACACCGACAGCATCGTGACCAAGATTCTGACGGAAGATGTTCCCGCCCTGCCACAACCGGAACCGCTTTGCAACGTCATCAATGTGAAGAGCGGAAAGGTGAAAGGCAACTACCGGACGGTAAGAACTCGCATCGTGGTGGACATAAGCTCTCGATACAAGGACTTTTCTGCCAAGACGACACGAGACGAGGACGCCTCGCCACAACTCGTGATTCGCATTAAGGCAAAGTCGGTAGAGCAACTCAGAGCCACATTCTATAATAAGAGTGGAGAGTCAAACAAGAGTGGAGAGCTGAGCAAG
>DBLF01000048.1:54277-56168 GCA_002297965.1 Candidatus Segatella papionis | reverse complement strand
AAGAGTGGAGAGCTGAGCAAGAAAGAAGAACCCAACAAAAACGCAGAGCTACTCCGCTCCACCATCGACCAAAGCGAACTTCAGCACCTAGCCTCCATCATCAAGCAGAACCCCGAGAAGCAACGAGAAGTGAAGCGAATGTTTGGGCTCGACATGAAGATTCCTGCCTCCTTGGACGCAAGCAAAAAAGCGAAAGGGTTCCTATGGCTCAGCAATAATGCCAGCACCGGGATGCAAAACCTCATCATCTTCCGGCTGAAAGGAAGCGGATGCACCGCCCCCAACGCCTGGACGTATTACTATGACGAAATAAACAAAGTACTGAGGCACAACATATTGGGCGAAACAGACAATATGTATATGAGAATTGGAGAAAAGAGTCATCCGACCGTAGAGCCAGAGGAAGACCTCTACTTACTCCCCACGGAGAAAGGCTTGTGGGACATGAAGGGCGACGCCATGGGCGGTCCATACGTCATGAAAGTGCTGCCCATGAGCAACGGGAAAATCGTCACGGCACGCTCTTATCACTGCCAGCCCCCAAGGATAGACTCCCGAATCGTAGTCATCGCCTTCGTCTATGCGCCCGAAATGAAAAAGAAAGTTTTAACTAAGCAGCTAGAAGCTGTCTTAACTACAATAAAACAAGAATAAATACTTGGATAAAACAAGAATAAATACAAAAACATCGATAAAATAAGAATAAAACAATAATGGACAATAACAATAAGAGAATAAGGGTGGCCATCACCCACGGAGATACAAACGGCATCGGATACGAGCTGATTTTCAAGGCTTTCAACGAGCCAGAAATGCTGGAGTATTGCACTCCTATCATCTACGGCTCGCCTAAGGTGGCAGCCTACTACCGCAAGGCGATGAACCTGCCAGCGCAGTTCTCCATCATCCAGAAGGCGGAGGACGCCGAGGAGGGACGAATCAATCTGCTCGCCGCCGTGGAAGACGAGGTGAAAGTGGATATGGGAATCCCTACCGAGGAGTCGGGAGCGGCAGCAGTCAAGGCTCTCGACCGTGCAATGACCGACTATAGAGACGGTCTCTACGACGTGCTCGTCACCGCCCCAGTGAGCAGCCAGAACGCCAAGATAGAGGGTTACACCTTCCAGGGGCACAAGGAGTACATCGAGACCTGCATCGGCGAGGGTCAGCATGCACTCAGCCTGCTCGTGGGCGAAGACCTGCGCATCGCCTCCATCACCGAGAAGACGCCGCTCGCCAAGGTGGCGGGAACCATCAGCCAGGAGAAAATCGTAGAGAAGGTGAGCCAGCTTTGGCAGACCCTGAAGCGCGACTTCCTCATCACCAACCCTCGCATCGCCGTGCTCGCCCTCAACCCTAGCAACAACGAGGAGCAGAGCTGCGGAACGGAAGAGAGAGACATTATCATCCCAGCCATCGACCAACTGGCCGAGAAGGGAGTGCAGGCTTTCGGTCCTTACCCTGCCGATGAGTTCTTCGGCAACGGATACTACGAGGAGTTCGACGGAATCATGGCGATGTACTACGACCAGGCTGCCGTGGCCTTCCATTCGCTCTACGAAGACGACGGAGTGCTCTACACAGCCGGCTTGCCTCTTATCCAGACAGCCGCCAACACCACCCCTTGCTACTATCTCACGGGGTGCAACGAGGCCGACGCCACCACCTTCCGCCACGCCATCTTCCTCGCCATCGACGCTTTCCGCCACCGCACCACCAGCGACGAGGTGGGCGCCAACCCTCTGCAGAAGCTCTACCACGAGAAGCGAGACGAAAGCGAGAAGGTTCGCTTCTCCATCCCAAAGAAGCACGCTCCTTCGCCTTTCCCTCCAAAGGGTGGGAAACCAGCAAACGCCACAAAGGGAAACTACGAGCAGAAGCCACAGCAGAC
>DBLF01000048.1:50131-54181 GCA_002297965.1 Candidatus Segatella papionis | reverse complement strand
ACGCTCCAAAGAATAACAACGAGCAGAAGCCACAGCAAGTAAAGGCTCAGAAGCAGGACGCACAGAAGCAGACCGAGCAGAAAGTAGCACAGCCTAAGGCTGCACCATCTGCCGCCCAAGCCTCTGCCCTGTCAGCCGTGTTGTCGGCTATGCAAAAGGCTCCAAAGGCTGAGAAGAAAGATACTGAAAAATAGGCAGTAATATACACTAAAATGAGCAGAAAGACAGGCGAAAACGTTAAAAATCGCCCTTTTTCTGCTCCTTTTGCTCTATTTTTGACTGAAAAAAGCAGATAATTCAAAAAAAATGTGTAATTTTGGCAGCTAAATGGATAATTCCGAACTTCAAAAGATAAAACAGCGTTACAATATCGTCGGAAATAGCGACGGATTGAACCATGCGCTCGACGTCGCCCTGCAGGTGGCGCCGACCGACCTCAGCGTGCTCATCATCGGTGAGAGCGGTGTGGGAAAGGAAATCATCCCGAGAGTGATACACGACAACTCGCCACGCAAGCGAGAGAAATATTTCGCCATCAACTGCGGTAGCATCCCTGAGGGAACCATCGACAGCGAACTCTTCGGACACGAGAAAGGATCATTCACCGGAGCCATCGGCGAAAGCGAGGGTTACTTCGGAATTGCCAACAAGGGAACCATCTTCCTCGACGAGGTGGGAGAACTCCCGATACAAACCCAAGCCCGACTCCTGAGAGTGCTCGAAACGGGAGAATACATACGAGTGGGAGGCACGGAAATCAAGAAGACCGACGTGCGCATCGTGGCAGCCACCAACGTGAACATGCGAAAGGCGGTGAGCGAGGGACGATTCAGAGAAGACCTCTACTATCGACTCAACACCATCCCCATCCAAATGCCCGCGCTCAGGGAGAGAGGAAACGACATCCTCCTGCTCTTCCGTCTCTTCGCCATGCAGATGGCAGAGAAATATCGACTGCCCAAGATTTCGCTCACCGACGAGGCCAAGCAGCTCATGCTGAAATACAAGTGGCCTGGAAACGTGAGACAGCTCAAGAACATCACCGAGCAAATGTCGGTGCTGGCCAAGGACAGGGAAATAGGAGCCGAGGAACTGCTCAACTACATCCCGAAGGACGAGGAGAGCACACAGCTAGCCACCATCCCGCAACAGGGAGGAGGCGGACAGCATAGCTACGAAAACGAGCGAGAACTGCTCTACAAGATTCTCTACGAACTGAAGGGAAACGTGAGCGACCTGCGCCGAGAGCTGAACTCCATGAGAAAGCAGCTCGACGAAGCCCGCGGACTGGCTGGAGCACAAGGATTCGGAAGTCAGCCACATTCCGTATCGGGAATGCCGTCGCAACCTGAATACGACAGCCTACAAGACTTGGCTTACGACAACGGCGAAATGACTCCAAGCATCATCCGACCAGGCGAATACCCGCAACGACCAGGCGAATATCCGCAACGACCTGGCGAATATCCGCAACGCCCTGGCGAATATCCGCAACACCCTGGAAGCATCCAGCAACGACCTGGAAGCATCCAGCAGCGTCCGGAAGCCGAGGAAATCGAGGCGGAGGAAATCAAGGAGAACGAGAACGAGACGCTCAACCTCAGCGACCTGAGCCGACAGATGATAGAGAAAGCCCTGGAGAGAAACAACGGCAACCGAAAGAAAGCCGCCGAGGAACTCGGAATCTCCGACAGAACGCTCTATAGAAAAATCAGAAAATACGGGCTCGGAAACGCAGACGAATAAGGTCTCGACTCGAACCCCCAAAAGAAATCTCGACTCAGACGAATAAAACAAAAGAAAAATATGAAGCACTTACGCGCGTACATATATATAATAGGCGTTACGCTGGTCTTGGCTCTCACTGCCGCTTGCTCCGTGAGCTACAAGTTCAATGGTGCCAGCATCGACTACACCAAGACCAAGACCATACAGTTGGCGGAATTCCCTATCAGAAGCTCCTACGTGTGGGGACCGATGGGACCGATGTTCAACAACGAGCTGAAGGACAAGTTCGCCAGCAACACACAGCTGCGACAGGTCTCGCGCAACGGCGACCTGAAGATAGAAGGCGAAATCACCAACTACTCGCAGCGCAACAAGTCGGTGAGCGCAGAGGGTTACTCGGCACAAACGGAGCTGAGCATCACCGTGAACGTGCGCTTCACCAACACCAAGAACCACAACGAGGACTTCGAGCGACAGTTTACCTCTGCCAAGAGCTACGAGACCACCCAGAGCCTCGCCTCCGTGCAGGAGGAGCTGGTGAGCCAGATGGTGAAGGACTTGGTGGACCAGATTTTCAACGCCACCGTGGCTAACTGGTAATCAGAAGTTAATAGTTGGAAAATAATATAAATAAAACATAGACGTGGAACTAAGCAGACTTATACAACATCCTGAGGAGATGGACCGAGAGACGCTCTACGACCTGCGCTCCCTCCTGGCCCTCTATCCGTACTATCAGACGGCTCGCCTGCTGATGTTGCAAAACCTGTACCTGCTCCACGACCCGAGCTTCAACGAGGAACTTCGCCGCGCAGCCATCTACATCACCGACCGCAAGGTGATTTTCCAGATGATAGAGGCCGCCCACTACAAGCTGCAATGCTCGCCAGCCAAGGAGCTGCACAGAAGCGAACAGCAGAAGAGCGACCGCACCAACAGTCTCATCGACGACTTTCTGGACTCCATTCCTGCCAACGACGAGGAAGAGGAGAAGAAAAAGAAGGAGAAACGCAAGCCTACCCCTGCCGACGCAGCCGTGGACTACGTGGCCTACCTGATGGAGACGCAACCCGAGGAAATCACCGAGTCCCCTTCGCGCACCATGAGCCTCATCGACAACTTCATAGAAGAAGGAGGCTTCAAGCTCAACAAGAAAGAAAAACCTGCCAAGGAGGAAGAAGAAGAGCTTGACGGAGAAGAAGAGTTCGACGGAGAAGAAGAGTTCGAAGAAGAAAAGCTTGACAGAGAGGAAAAGCTTGACAGAGAGGGAAAGCTTGACAGAGAGGGAAAGCTTGACAGCGATGGAGAAAGTTCTGACAAGAACGAAGCCTTGGATGAAAAGGAAACTTCGGATGAAAAGGAAACTTTGAATGAAAAGGAAACTTCCGAAAATCAAGAAAGCTCAAACGAAGAAGAAGCCGACGGCGGCGGAGTCTTCACGGAGACCCTCGCCCGAATCTACATCAAGCAGGGCAAGTACGAGCGAGCCTACCAAATCATCGACCGTCTGCACAAGGAGCACCCCGACAAGAGTGCATTCTATGTAGATCAGCTTCGATTCTTGGAAAAACTCATCCTCAACAGCAAGATGAAGAAATAAAAAGCTTCTCGCTTCACTTCTCGCTCAGAGTAGAAGAAAGAAACTTCTCGCTGAGAATTAGGAAGAAAAGAAAGAAAGAAAGAAAGAAAACAACAAATAAGAAAATAATAAAAATAAAACTAGTTTTAAAATTAAAAAATGGCTTACACATTATTTGTAGTATTAATCGTCCTGGTTTCACTGCTGATGATTTTCATCGTGCTCATCCAGGAGTCTAAGGGAGGTGGACTGGCTTCCAACTTCTCTTCAACCAATTCTATCATGGGTGTGCGCAAGACCACCGACATCGTAGAGAAACTCACTTGGGGTCTCGCCATCGCCATGGTTATCATCAGCGTGGCTTGTGCTTACGTGGCTCCTCAGGCCGCAGGCGAAAACAGCGTTATGGAGGGTGCCACTCAGGAGCAGACTGCTCTCCCTGCAATGCCAGGCACTAGCAACAAGGGTGCTGCGGCTCCAGCGGCAGCAGCAGGTGCAGCTCAGCAGGCAGCGCCAGCAGCAGCTCCGGCAGCAGGTGCAAACAATGGTGCGGCAGCAGGTGCGAACAATGGTGCGGCAGCAGGTGCAGATGCACAGAAGTCAGCCCCTGTAGTGCCAGCAAGCCCAGCTAAATAATAAGAAAATAGCGAAAAAAAGAAAAAAGTACGGAAAAAATTTGGAGAATCCAAATATTTTCCGTACCTTTGCACCCGCTTAACAAAACATGGTGGACGTAGTTCAGT
>DBLF01000048.1:43964-49983 GCA_002297965.1 Candidatus Segatella papionis | reverse complement strand
TTCGAGTCCCACCTTCCACCCAGGATTTCCCTGCAAGATTCTATGAGTCTCGCAGGGTTTCTTGTTTTCAGGGGGTTACCCCATTCTTGTTTCTTAGTGCTTCTTCATTTTACCCAAGAGGCTTATCGCTTAGTGCTTCTTCATTTTATCCATTAGTTCCCGAGCCTTCCTGTTCTTATTATTCAATAAGTCTTCCAGATACTCCAGTACCCCCTCGTCGGAGCAATAATGCCCCTTTCCTCTCACTTGACGATCATCCCACGCCCTTCTCCCCTTCTTCACCAGGTTGATAGGCGTGCTCTTGGGGTACACCGCGCTGTAAGCCCTGTCCAGGTCGTCGAAGTTCACCTCCCGCTCCTTCAGATCGAGGAGCACACGCACCAGCGACTTGATAAACTCCCTGCCAGGCAGCGGATACACGCTGGGGCGAGGCAGCTGATAAAAACCGTCCAAACCCGCCACACTGCACACCTCATAGATGAAGTCGTCGTCAGCCTTCTCGGGCAACCACTCCTGCAAGATGCGGCGAGGACAGAATATCTTAAACCTGCCGTGAAACGACTGGCGAGTGTAACGAAACAATCGCCACAGATACAAATAAGTATCAAAATTATTGCCAAATTTCTCCATACACATTCATAAACATTTATTCTAGCTGTACGATTGAATATTCTCTGCGGAATCTGCGAGAGTTATTTCAACCGTACAGTTCGCATTAATTTTTTTTTTCGTTTTTGAAAAATCGAAAATTCATTTTGACACAAATGACTTTGACACAAATGACACGCTTTGTTTGTGGTGGTGGGAGAGTGTCTGTGTATGTTCAAAAAAATCAAATGGCTAAAATACTTTATCCTCCCAAAATCAAATGGCTAAAATATTTTAAATGACTTTAAAGTTAGTGGCAAAATGCCGAGGTCTGAGTTTTTATTCTTACTTTTGCCTCAGAAAACGTTCGAACCGTGCAAATTAGAAAACGCTCGAACCGTGCAAATTAGAAAACGCTCGAACCGTGCAAATCAGAAAACGTTCGAACCGTGTAAACGTAATGTAAGTATGAAACAAAAGAATAGAATATTATCATGGGCGTTCTTGGCGATGCTCCTGCTTTCGTGGCAGGAGGTCTTTGCCCAGAAGACCTGCGTCATCGCCTCTGCCGAAGACCATGTGCCCCTGCGCGAGGCGCTCATCCACACCAACAACAACCATTGGGCGCGCACCGACTACCGTGGCTACTGGACCATGCGCTACCAGTTTGACTCCGCCACCGTCTCCAAGCCGGGCTTCGTGAAGGCCACCATCCGCTACAAGGAGTTGCCCGACACGGTGTTCCTCCTGCCCGAGGCGAAGCAGATAGGCGAGGTGACCGTGTGGGGTAAGAACCAGGAGCACGTGGAGCAGATGGAGCAGCAGATACAGGACAAGGTGAACTCCCTGCCCACATCGCCAGGCGGCATCGGCTTCGATGCTTTCGGATGGATGGACAAGCAGGGCAGGCGAGACCGCAAGCACAAGGAGCAGGCGCAGAAAATCTTCAAGCAGATGGACAAGAAGGATCCCATCGTCTCCGCCTACGAGCAAGCCACGGGCAAGACTTACGAGCTGAAGAATCCTTTCGACATCAGCGGAAAGGCTGACGGAAAGGCTGACCGGGAGTTCGATGGAAAGGCTGACGGAAAGGCTGATGGAAAGGCTGACGGAAAGGCTGACGGAAAGTTCGATGGAAAGGCTGAAGGAAAGGCTGACCGGGAGTTCGATGGAAAGACTGACGGAAATGAGGAAAAGTCCACTCTGGATGCGAAAGAATCGGAAAGCAAATCGACCCCCAATGCAGCGGAATCTTCTGAGAAATCGGCTCTAAGTGTTAAAAACAACGAAAAAGCGGAGGAATCAGAAAAATAATCGCCCCTAAAATCGTTTACCGCATTCTGCTGGTGGTATCTTTGCACCCGAATTTCGACGATGGCGGTGGGGCGAAGAAAATGAATGGCGGTGGGCGAAGAAAATGAATGGCGGTGGGCGAAGAAAATGAATGGCGTTGGGCGAAGAAAATGAATGCAGACAGGGCGAAAACAAGGCTGGGGCAGGGCGAAAAACCATAGGATGGCTCTCCCTTAGGAGCAAAAACAGAAAAAACAGCCCTAAAAGTTTGTGATTTCAGAAAAAGTTAGTACCTTTGTACCCAAAACGATAAAGTCGGAAAGAAAACGACAAAGTCGGAAACAAAGGAAAGTAAATCGAAAAAGTAAAAACGAAAAGGAATAGACAAAATAGACAATGTTTGAGAATTTATCAGATAGACTAGAACGCTCCTTCAAAATCTTGAAGGGTGAGGGTAAGATTACCGAAATCAATGTGGCTGAAACTTTGAAGGATGTGCGCCGTGCACTCCTCGACGCCGATGTGAACTACAAGGTGGCCAAGGAATTCACCAACAAGGTGAAGGAGAAGGCACTCGGCATGAACGTGCTCACAGCCGTGAAGCCAGGGCAGCTGATGGTGAAATTGGTTCACGACGAGCTGGCTGAGCTGATGGGAGGCGAGGAAGCCCCACTGAAATTGGAGGGACACCCAGCCATCATCCTCATGAGCGGTTTGCAGGGCTCGGGTAAGACCACCTTCAGCGGCAAGCTCGCCAATATGCTCAAGACCAAGAAGGGCAAGAAACCATTGCTCGTGGCGTGCGACGTTTACCGTCCTGCCGCTATCCAGCAGCTCCACGTGGTGGGCGAGCAGATAGGCGTACCAGTGTATAGCGAGCCAGATAACAAGGATGTGCTCAGCATTGCCGACCACGCCATCCAGCAGGCGAAGACCAATGGCAACGACGTGGTCATCGTCGATACAGCCGGTCGTCTCGCCGTCGATGAGCAGATGATGCAGGAAATCAGCAACCTCAAGAACCATCTCCACCCAGACGAGACCCTCTTCGTGGTGGACTCCATGACTGGTCAGGACGCGGTGAACACCGCCAAGGAGTTTAACGACCGCCTCGACTTCAATGGCGTGGTACTCACCAAGCTCGACGGCGACACCCGTGGTGGTGCAGCCCTCAGCATCCGCACCGTGGTAACCAAGCCTATCAAGTTTATCGGTACAGGCGAGAAGATGGAGGCCATCGACGTGTTCCACCCAGCCCGTATGGCCGACCGAATCCTCGGAATGGGCGACGTCGTTTCGCTCGTGGAGCGTGCGCAGGAGCAGTTCGACCTGGAGGAGGCGAAGAAGCTGGAGAAGAAGATCAGAAAGAACCAGTTCGACTTCAACGACTTCTATGCCCAGATTCAGCAAATCAAGAAGATGGGTAACATCAAGGACCTCGCAGCCATGATTCCTGGCGTGGGCAAGGCCATCCGCGACGTTGACATCCCAGAGGACGCCTTCAAGGGAATCGAGGCCATCATCCAGAGCATGACTCCTAAGGAGCGCTCCAACCCTGGAATCCTCAACACATCCCGCCGCCAGCGCATCGCCAAGGGCTCGGGCACCAACATCCAGGAGGTGAACAAGCTCATCAAGCAGTTCGACCAGACCCGCAAGATGATGCAGATGATGACTGGCAACAAGATGGCCAGCATGATGGCACGCATGAAGGGAATGCCTGGAATGCCTAAGATGCCGGGAATGTAATCTGAAAGTGAAGAGTGAAGTACGAAGAGTGATGAAACAACGTTCTCGACGGACGAAGTGAAAGTCTCGTGCTTTGTTAATTTATAAGGAAAGAATATGCAGTTAATCGACGGAAAGGCGACAGCAGCCGCCATCAAGGAACAGATAGCCCAGGAGGTGAAGGAAATCATCGCCAAGGGCGGCAAGCAGCCACATTTGGTGGCAGTGCTCGTGGGACACGACGGAGGCAGCGAGACCTACGTGAAAAACAAGGTCTTGGCGTGCGAGAAGTGCGGGTTCAAATCCACCCTCATCCGCTATGAGGAAGACGTAACCGAGGAGGAACTCCTGAAGTGCGTGGATAAGCTCAACCGCGACGAGGACGTGGATGGATTCATCGTACAGCTCCCCCTGCCTAAGCACATCGACGAGCAGAAAATCACCATGGCGATAGACTATCGCAAGGACGTGGACGGTTTCCACCCGGTCAACGTGGGCAGAATGGCGCTCGGAATGCCTAGCTTCATCTCGGCCACACCGCTCGGAATCCTCACCCTCTTGCAGCATTACAACATCGAGACCAGCGGCAAGAAATGCGTCATCCTGGGTCGCTCCAACATCGTGGGCAAGCCTATGGCGCAGCTGATGATGCAGAAGCAGTATGGAGACGCCACCGTCACCGTGTGCCACTCGCACTCCAAGAACCTGAAGGAGGAGTGCCGCGAGGCGGACATCATCATCGCCGCCATCGGCCGTCCAGACTTCGTGACAGCCGACATGGTGAAGCCGGGTGCCGTGGTCATCGACGTGGGCACCACCCGAGTGCCAGACGCATCGAAGAAGAGCGGCTTCCGTCTCAATGGCGACGTGAAGTTCTCCGAGGTGGCTGAGAAATGCTCCTTCATCACCCCAGTGCCAGGCGGCGTGGGACCGATGACCATCTGCTCGCTCATGAAGAATACGCTTGCTGCGGGCAAGAAGGAGTACTATCAATAAAAGTAGCGCCCCGAGAAAATAGAATCATTTACTATGAGTATGTGTTTTGCATACTTGATTTTTATAACTCTCTAATTTGATTTGAAGGGCAGGCTGCTGGGAAGCATCCTGCCCTTGCTTTTTTAAGGGTTGCTTCTTTCAAGGAGAAATTCCATCAACAAATTTACGATAAAACGTATTGCAAAACAATTTCAAAGACCATTATACGAAATAATATGGGTGCGTTCGTACAATTTGTGAAAATGCAATGAAATAAAATAATTATATAACAAAACAATTAACGCAATATTTTACGATGATGAAAACCAAATATCTTCTCTTTTCGGCAGCCCTGCTCGCCTTGACGCAAGCTGCTGCAGCTGTAGGCGAGACCGCCGCAGCAGACAAGACCGCCGCCGCAGGTGCAACCGTCACGAAAGTCAAGACCTCCGCGAAAGTCAAGACCTCCGCGAAAGTCAAGACCTCCGCGAAAGTCAAGACTCCAGCAGTAGCAGCCCTCGACTCGGACGAGCCAGCCTACACCATCCAGGGCAAGGACTCCACCTGCCAAATCTTCGTTTATTCGCCAGCTCCCAACCAGGGGCTGCACCTGGCTTACCTCACCGCCGACGACCGATGGGTGGATGTGGGGCAGCTCTGCTCGTCCGACTTCGGACCCTGGGGACAGGAGAAGAAGATGTTCAAGCCCTTCGTGGTCAAGGCGAACGACGGCACCTGGAGAGCTCTCTGGAGCGTGAACAAAACCTCGCCACAGTTTGCCGTGGCTTATAGCGAGGACCTCGTCAACTGGCGTCCGCAAGACTATCCTATCATGAAGGAGAAGGACATCAGCGACGTGGCTGCCTACCAGATGGACGACGGTACCTTCGACATCTACCTGAAGACGGCGAAGGGCAAGCGATACGTTCACGCCGACAAGGACTTCCGCACCTTCGCCGAGGACTCCCTGGAGGCCACGGCCGACGAGATACTCTGGCAGAGAGACACCGCCACCATCGGGGGAAAGCTGATGGAGGGTAACGACTTCGAGATTCCTGCCATCCATCTGGACTACATTCGCTCCTGGTACAAGGCGCTGGCCGAGGAAAACAAGGAAAACAGCCGACAGCTGCCACACGACGAGGCGGAGCTTCAGGCTTACGTGAAGGAGACCAACGAAAAATTGAAGGAGAAGTCGGCCGACGACTCCCAGTTTGCCGACATCCTGCCGCCCGACCCTGGCACCGTGGGCGAGTTGCAGACCCAGCTTCTCATCCATCCCGAGAAGAGCCATCGCATCAGCGACAAGCTCATCGGAATCTTCTTCGAGGACATCAGCCGTGCTGCCGACGGAGGCCTCTCTGCCGAGTTGCTGCAGAACGGCGACTTCGAGTACAACGGCGAGCGCAAGGGCTGGAACGCTACCACCGCTTGG
>DBLF01000048.1:35612-43873 GCA_002297965.1 Candidatus Segatella papionis | reverse complement strand
CTTTGGGCGGCGTGAGCAAGAACAACCCTCATTACGCCATTCTGGGCTCGCAGCCTATCTACAACCTGGGCTGGGAGGGAATCGCCCTGAAGCGTGGGGCGAGCTACGAGGCGAGCTTCCAGGCTCGCTGCATCGACGGAAAGAAAAAGCAGGTGGTCGTGGCACTCGTCAACGAGGATGGACTGCCCATCGCCCAGGCGAAACTGAAACTGCAGGGCACGGAGTGGACCGAATACAAGGCGCAACTCGCCGTGACCGACAAGTATAAGGGCGAGCTGCCGAGCGAGGCTTCCGACAAGAACGGCAAGCTGGGCAAGAACGTGCGCTTCGCCATCATCCCGAAGGGCGACGACAAGGTGGCCATCGACATGGTGAGCCTGGTGCCTCAGGACACTTACAAGGGTCACGGACTGCGCAAGGACCTGGCGGAGACCATCGCCGAGCTGAAGCCTAAGTTCGTGCGCTTCCCGGGCGGCTGCATGCTCCACGGACAGGGGCTAGACAACATCTACCACTGGAAGGAGAGCGTGGGTCCGCTGAAAGACCGCAAGCCAGCCTACAACATCTGGAACTATCACCAGACCCGCAAACTGGGATTCTATGAGTACTTCCAGTGGTGCGAGGACATGGGCGCGGAGCCGCTGCCAGTGTTGGCGGCAGGAGTGCCTTGCCAGAACTCGAAGGCTAACGCACAGGGCGTGGCAGGACAGCAGGGCGGAATCCCGATGGCTCAGATGCCGCAGTATGTGCAAGACGTGCTCGACCTCGTGGAGTGGGCTAACGGCGACCCGGCCAAGTCGAAGTGGGCGAAGATGAGAGCCGACGCGGGCCATCCTGCTCCTTTCCATCTGAAGATGGTGGGCATCGGAAACGAAGACCTCATCTCCACCGACTTCGAGCAGCGCTACCTGATGATTTGCAAGGCCTTGAAGGAGAAGCATCCCGAGATAGATGTGGTGGGCACCGTGGGGCCGTTCCACTATCCAAGCAGCGACTACATCGAGGGCTGGAAGATAGCCAAGGAGAACCATCGCTACATCGACGCCGTGGATGAGCACTACTACGAGAAGCCGGGATGGTTTGTCAACCACCAGGACTATTATGATGGCTACGACCGCAAGGCTCCCAAGGTGTATCTGGGCGAGTATGCTGCCAACGGCAATAACGAGCTAGACCGAGCGCTGGCTGAGGGCATCTACCTTTGCAGCGTGGAGCGCAATGGCGACGTGGTGGAGATGGCTTCCTACGCCCCATTGCTCTGCAAGGAGGGCTACCACAACTGGGATCCCGACATGATTTACTTCGACAACTCGGAGCACCTGCGCCTCACCGAGAGCTACAAGGTGCAAAAGATGTTCGGACAGCACTCGGGCGACACTTACATCGCTTCTCAGCTCCTCTTGCCCGACGTATTGAAGAAATATGTGGGCACCAGCGTGGTGAAGGACTCGAAGACGGGCAAGACCTGGCTCAAGGTGGTGAACGGTCTGCCTCGCACCTTGAAACTTCAGGTGAGCGGACTGGGCAACAAGCAGCTGGAGCTGAAGCCTCGCTCTTACGAGGTGTTCGAGCTGTAAAAATAGCGACACGTTTTGTTTTCGAACTTGCTGTACGGTTGGAATTGGCTTATGCGTTCTGAAAGTACAGAAGTTCTTAGCCGATGATATAATTAGGCACGGATTAGTGATCCGTGCCTAATTATATATGGGTACGACTTTTCCATCCGGGCTTCGTCTTTCCTTTACTTCTCCCTCTTTTTCCTTTACTTCTCCCTCGTCTTTTTCGTCCTTTCTCTCCGCATAGCCTTGTTTTTTGCCCTTTTCCCCCCTGTTTTCTGTCCAATTTCCCTGATTTTCCCATTTTTCTGTCCGATTTCTCTGATTTTTTATCCTTTTTTGGTTTATAAAGTGTTAAAAAGCATCTTTTTTACAAAAATATTTGGTGGAATGAAGTTTTTTTTGTTCCTTTGCACCCCGAAAACGAAAAGGCAGTAATCTCGAAGATGAGAGGAGAGCCTTGAAAAGTAGATAAACTAAAAAAATATAAACATAAAAAGGTAAAAAGATTCTAGGTCAACAACCAAGAAATTTTAAAGACTAAAGTTATGAAAAAGATTAGCATGTTGTTTGCTGCAGCTTTGGTTGCAGCTTCAGTTTCAGCTCAGAACGCCGCTGATGGCAAGTTTACAGACAATTGGTACGTAGGCGCAGGCATCGGTGCTAACGTGAAGACCACACACACAGCTTGGTTTAAGAACATCAACCCAGACCTCACATTGCGTGCAGGTAAGTGGTTTACTCCAGTATATGGTGCTGCCGTAGAGGGTACCTTCAATTTCCGCAACCGTCCTTATGGTGGCTCAGACACATTCTTCCGTGGCGCTAACGTAGGCTTCCTCGGTACATTGAACGCTACCAACCTCTTCCTCGGCTACACAGGCGAGCCACGCTTGTTCGAGGTAATCCCTGTGGCTGGTTTGGGCGCAGAGTGGTCTTTCGGCCAGGACAAGAACTTGAAGGCTCTCACATCTAAGGTAGGTGTGGATTTCGCATTCAACGTAGGCAAGAGCAAGGCTTGGCAGATCTATGTAGAGCCATCTATGACTTGGGCTTTGCACAACAACTATGCTTGCTCTGGCGTGAAGTTTAACGCTGATAACTCTGGCTTGCAGCTCAACGTAGGTTTCAACTACAAGTTCTTGAACTCTAACGGTACTCACAACTTCGCTGCTGCCAAGGTTGACCAGAGCGAAATCGAGGGCTTGAACGCTAAGGTAAACAGCTTGCGCGACGACTTGAGCGCCAAGGATCAGCAGATTGCTGCCAAGGATCAGCAGATCAACGAGCTTCAGAACCAGCTCAACAAGGCTCCTAAGACCAACACTATCGTAACAGCTGCTCCTACAGCTAACCTCCAGCCTACTGTATTGTTCCGTCAGGGCAAGACTGTGGTTGACGCTAGCCAGATGGGTAACATCGAGTTGATCGCTCAGTATATGAAGAATCATCCAGAGGCTAAGGTCGAGATCAAGGGCTTCGCTTCTCCAGAGGGTAGCAAGGAGGTGAACGACCGCATCGCCAACGCTCGTGCCAATGCTGTGAAGAATGTACTCGTCAACAAGTACAAGATTGCTGCCAACCGCCTTACTACTAAGGGTATGGGTGCAACAGACGGTCTCTTCAAGCAGGTAGAGTTCAACCGTATCGCTACATTCAACGACAACAACGAGAAGTAATCTATATATAAAGAGAAGTATCTCTCCCTAGATATAATCGAGAAGTATCTCTCCCTTATATAATAATGTACCCGTACATTATTATATAGTAATATTGGGGAGCAATACATAAGATTGCTTAAGATTATGATAAAAAGAAGAGGATTCTTTGGGGCTTTGCTCCCAGGGAATCCTCTTTTTCTTTCCCGGGGAATCCTCTTTTTCTTTCCCGGGGAATCTTCTTTTTCTTTCCCGGGGAATCTTCTTTTTCTTTCCCGGGTGTCATTTGTGTCAAAGTCATTTGTGTCAAAATCGTTTTTACAAAAGCAGATTGTGGCAAGAATCATTTCTAGCTGTTCGGTTGAATATTCTCTCGCAGATTACGCAGATTACGCAAATTTTCAGGGTTGCCACAAATTCCGCTGATTGGGAATCTCTGTCGAGATTCGGATTTCGCAGATACCTCTAATGATGGATGCAGATTGTTCGATAATCCTTATTTTTTTTTGCACAGTTTTATGTGGAATGTGTATTGCATCTAATAAATCGTAAGTAATATCTTCTATTTTCTAACAAAATTCGTAAAAATATGAAAGTTTTTGCCGATTTTGTTGGTTATTACATAAATTCTCAGTACCTTTGCAGAAAATTATGAAAAAGGGGGCTTCCCCTGGAAGTTTTCTTCACTATTAACGAAAAGAAAATAAAGACAAAAAGAGATATGAAACATCCATTAAGAAGTAGCGTCTGTACTGAAGGCAGAAGAATGGCAGGTGCCCGAGCACTTTGGGTAGCTGCAGGTATGAAACATGAGCAGTTTGGCAAACCTATCATCGCCATCGTGAATAGCTTTACGCAGTTTGTGCCTGGTCATACTCATCTGCACGAAATCGGTCAGATCGTCAAGAAGGAAATCGAGGCTATGGGTTGCTATGCAGCCGAATTCAATACTATCGCCGTAGATGACGGAATCGCCATGGGCCACGACGGAATGCTCTATTCTCTCCCAAGCCGCGACATCATCGCAGACTCTGTGGAGTATATGGTAAACGCCCACAAGGCCGACGCCATGATTTGCATCTCCAATTGCGACAAGGTGACCCCAGGTATGCTCATGGCTTCCATGCGATTGAACATTCCTACCGTGTTCTGCTCGGGTGGACCTATGGAGGCTGGCCGTTGGAAGGGCGAGAACGCCGACTTGATTACAGCTATGATTAAGGGTGCCGACACCAGCGTATCGGACGAGGAAATGAAGCAGATAGAGCAGTGCGCCTGCCCTGGTTGTGGTAGCTGCTCAGGTATGTTTACCGCCAACTCCATGAACTCTCTTACCGAGGCCATCGGCTTGAGCCTTCCTGGCAACGGTACTATCCTCGCCACTCACAAGAACCGCATCCAGCTCTTCAAGGATGCAGCTCATCAGATTGTGAAGAACGCTTACGCATACTATGAGGACGGCGACGAGAGCGTATTGCCACGCAGCATCGCTACACGCAACGCATTCCTCAACGCCATGACCCTCGACATCGCCATGGGCGGTAGTACCAACACCGTGCTCCACCTCTTGGCTGTGGCTCAGGAGGCTGGCGCCGACTTCAAGATGGAAGACATCGACCAGCTCAGCCGCAAGGTGCCTTGCCTCTGCAAGCTCTCGCCTAACACTCAGAAGTATAGTGTGCAGGAGTGCAACCGTGCCGGTGGTATTCTCGGAATCATGAACGAGCTCAACAAGGGCGGCTTGATCCACGGCGAATGCAAGCGTGTGGACGGCAAGACCCTCGACGAGCAGATGAAGAAATATTGCATCACAGGCTCTAGCATCGACCCAGAGGCCGACCGCATCTACCATTCAGCCCCAGGCCGCAAATTCTCTACCGTGATGGGTAGCCAGGACGCACAGTGGGAGAGCCTCGACACCGACCGTGAGAACGGATGCATCCGCGACTTGGAGCATGCTTACACCAAGGATGGTGGTTTGGCAGTGCTCTTCGGCAACATTGCGCAGAATGGTTGCGTGGTGAAGACTGCGGGTGTCGATCCAGTGCTCTGGCACTTCGAGGGTCCAGCCGTATGCTTCGACTCGCAGGAGGATGCTTGCGAGGGAATCCTCGGCGGCAAGGTGAACTCAGGCGACTGCGTGGTTATCACCCACGAGGGTCCTAAGGGTGGCCCAGGTATGCAGGAGATGCTTTACCCTACCTCTTACATCAAGAGCCGTCACCTCGGCAAGGAGTGCGCCCTCATCACCGACGGTCGTTTCTCGGGCGGTACATCAGGCTTGAGCATCGGTCACATCAGCCCTGAGGCAGCCGCAGGTGGCAACATCGGCAAGATCAAGGACGGCGACATCATCGTCATCGACATTCCTAGCCGTTCCATCAACGTGAAGCTCTCCGACGAGGAGCTTGCCGCTCGCCCACAGCAGCCACTGAAGCGCAACCGCCAGGTAAGCAAGGCACTGCGTGCATACGCCCAGAGCGTAAGCTCTGCCGACAAGGGTGGTGTGAGAATCATAGATTAAAAAATATTATATTAAACGAAGATAAATGGCAAAAGAAGTAATAACAGGAGCTGAAGCATTGATGCGCTCCCTGCAAAACGAAGGGGTGAAGACCATCTTCGGCTATCCAGGCGGCAGCATCATGCCAGTGTTTGATGCACTGTATGGTTACACGAGAGGAGAAAATAAGGTGTTCGACCACATCTTGGTACGTCACGAGCAGGCTGCTGCTCACGCTGCACAGGGTTACGCCCGAGTCAGCGGCGAAGTGGGCGTAACACTCGTCACCAGCGGTCCTGGAGCTACTAACACTTTGACTGGCGTGGCTGATGCGATGATGGACTCTACGCCTATCGTTGTCATCGCAGGTCAGGTGGGCGTTCCAGCCCTGGGTTCCGACGCTTTCCAGGAGGTTGACCTCGTGGGCGTAACCCAGCCTATCACCAAGTGGGCCTACCAGATTCGCCGCCCTGAGGATGTGGCTTGGGCTGTGAGCCGTGCGTTCTACATCGCACGCAGCGGACGCCCAGGTCCAGTGGTGCTCGACTTCACCAAGAACGCACAGACCTCCACTTGCGAGTGGGAACCCGTGAAGTGTGAGAAGGTAACCTCCTACAACCCTTATCCTAAGATAGACGAGAAGGCCGTGGCAGAGGCTGCCGAACTCATCAACAACGCCAAGAAGCCATTCGCCCTCGTGGGCCATGGCGTGGAGCTGGGAGGCGCTCACAACGAACTCTTGGAGTTCCTTGAGAAGGCCGACATCCCTGCGGGTCGCACCCTGCTCGGACTCTCAGCCCTGCCAAGCAACCATCCTCTGAACATGGGAATGCTCGGAATGCACGGCTCTTATGCTACCAACATGAAGACCCAGGAATGCGACGTGCTCATCGCCATCGGTATGCGATTCAGCGACCGCATCATCGGCGTTCCTTCCAAGTATGCGCCTCAGGCGAAGATCATCCACCTCGACATCGACAAGGCGGAAATCGACAAGGTCATCAAGACCGACGTGGCTGTCATCGGCGACTGCAAGCAGACGCTGCCAGCCATCACCCGACTGCTCCAGAAGAATGTACACCGCGAGTGGAGAGACTCCTTCGAGGTGTATCGCAAGCAGGAGCAGGAGAAGGTAATCGAGAAGGACATTCATCCTACTGAGGGACCTCTCCTGATGGGCGAGGTGACCAACGTGGTGACCGAGGCTACCCACAACGAGGCAGTGCTCGTCAACGACGTAGGCCAGAACCAGATGATCAGTAGCCGATACTTCAAGTTCACCAAGAAGCTGAGCATCGTGACCAGCGGTGGTTTCGGAACCATGGGCTTCGGTCTGCCAGCAGCCATCGGTGCCACCTTCGGCGCACCAGATAGAACCATCTGCTGCTTCTTCGGCGACGGTGGTTTCCAGATGAACATCCAGGAGCTTGGCACCATCATGGAGCAGCAGGCACCGGTGAAGATGATTCTGCTGAACAACAACTACCTGGGCAATGTGCGCCAGTGGCAAGACCTGATGTTTGGCGGTCGCCGCTCGTTCACCCACATGATGAACCCTCACTACGCCGAGATAGCCAAGGCCTACGGAATCCCTTACGACGTGGTCATCGACCGCAAGGACCTCAAGGCAAAGGTGGAGAAGATGGTCAACACCAAGGGCCCTTACCTCCTGGAGTGCGCCATCAAGGAAGACGAGGACATCGTGCCTATGACTCTGCCAGGCAAGAGTGTAGATGAAATGCAGCTCGAACTGAATTATTGATGAATGCAGTTTCAAACTTAATTTATTGAGAAAATGGAGAATAACGACGAAAAGAAATTATATACATTGCTTGTCTATTCGGAGAACATCGCCGGAATCTTGAACCAGATTACCGCCGTGTTCACCCGCCGACAGGTGAACATCGAGAGTTTGAATGTATCTGCCAGCAGCATCAAGAACATCCACAAATACACCATCACCGTATGGAGCACTCCTGAGCAGATAGAGAAGATTAACAAGGCGATAGAGAAGAAGATCGACGTGGTGAAGAGCGACTACTACACCGACGACCAGATTTTCATCCACGAGGTGGCTCTCTTCAAGATTTCCACCCCTGTGTTGCTGGAGAACCCCGAGGTGTCTCGCACCATCCGCAAGCACGACGCCCGCATGATGGAGGTGAACCCTACTTATAGCACCGTGCTCTTGGCAGGACTCACCGAGGACATCGCCGACCTCTTCCACCAGCTCAACAGCTTCGACTGCCTCTTGCAATACACCCGAAGTGGTAGAATCGCCGTGACGAGAAGCTTCGACGAGCCTGTCTCCGATTATCTCAAGCAAAACTCTGAGGAATAAAAATTGGAAAGATTTTATTAGTATCCATACATCTAGCCCTTTGCTCCCAGGCATTTTATGCGTGGGGCAGAGGGCTTTTCTGTTTTATTCAGAAAAGAACCTCATCGAAATCGTGTCATTTGT
Source organism: Candidatus Segatella papionis (assembly GCA_002297965.1). GTDB lineage: Bacteria > Bacteroidota > Bacteroidia > Bacteroidales > Bacteroidaceae > Prevotella > Prevotella papionis. The sequence goes on along the minus strand of DBLF01000048.1, from coordinate 35,692 downwards.
GTCAAAGTCATTTGTGTCATTTTCGATTTGGGATAGTTGTGTTTGAGTCTTAACCCTCTAAATAAAGATAGAGGTTTAGT